>DASTBC010000154.1 GCA_035712245.1 Candidatus Eisenbacteria bacterium | reverse complement strand
ACGGCTGGTGGATGGTCTCGGTCCAGGCCTTCAACGGCGCGGGCGACACGGCCACGCCGACCTGGATCAACCTCGTGTTCTTCTGGCTGATCCAGATTCCGCTGTCGTGGCTGCTCGCGGTGAAGCTTGGCTGGGGGCACTCGGGCGTGTTCTGGGGCGTGTTCGTCTCGGAGACGTCGGTGGGGCTCTTCACGCTCTGGCTCTTCACGCGCGGGAGGTGGAAGACCGCGCAGGTGTGACGCCCGTGGAGGCTGTGAAGGAGGCGCTCATCCCATGAGCAAGCTCGAGACTCCGATGACGCGTTGGTACTGGCAGCAGATTGGCGGCACGCTCGTCGAAGAGTTCTGTGCGGTGCGCCGGGCCGAAGGGTGCAGCGTCCGGCTGCTCGACGGCGTCATCATCAAAGGTGGTGAGTTCCGCATCGCCCATCAATCCGAAGTGACCATTGAAGGACAAGATATCGTCGTGGTGCAGGCCAAGGCGAAACGGCTCGGCATGTACCTCATGGGCCAGGTGGTCTTCTCGGCGGAGCTCATGAAACGATTGAAACCGAGGTCCGTCGAATCCGTGGCCCTCGTCGCTCGGGATGATGACGTGCTCCGGCCAATGCTGGAGAAGTACCAAGGGATGCGCGTCGTGGTGTGTCCACTGGAAATAACGAGCCGGGCGAAGCGGCCGCGCTGACGAACGGCGGGGACCCGGCCGGATGGCTTCGTCGTAGCACCAGGCAATGTCAGATAAGAACTATTATGTAAACTACGAATGGGGCTGATACGGGCGCGCATCAGGCGCCGGTCGACTGGCCTTTCGCGCTGGCCAGGGCCTCCGTCCCTTCGAAGAACTCCACCTCCCCCGATTCCAGCGCGTACTCGGCTCCGACGACCCGGAGCCCCTCTTCGGCGATCAGCCGCTCCAGGATCGCGGAGCCATGCCGGAGATGGTCCACGGACACGCGGACGTTGGCGCGCACGGCCTCTCGGATCAGCCGGTCGCGATCTCCCGCCAGCGGCGTCGCCAGGAGCGGCTCCACGGACGGTCGGACGCGATCCACGATGGACGCGAGGTTCCGTGACGAGGTGCTCCCGCCCGGAGCTTCGAGAGCCTCGAGGGTCGCGAGAATGGCGCCGCACCGGGAATGTCCGAGAACCACGACCAGCCGCGTGCGGAATCGCTCGGCCGCGAATTCCACGCTCCCGACCTGGGACGGCGCGACGATGTTTCCGGCCACGCGGATGACGAAGAGATCGCCGAGGCCCTGGTCGAAGACGAGCTCGGCAGGCACGCGTGAATCGGAGCACCCGAGCACGATCGCGAAGGGGCGCTGCTCGGTGACGAGGTCCGGCGGCCGCAGGACCCTCTGTTCCAGGCTCTGCTGGTTCAGAACGAACCGGCGGTTGCCCTGGCGGAGCCGCTCGAGGGCTTCGGGGGCCGGCAGGCGAGGCATCAGGCGGTCACCGTGTCGGCCCGGGCCCGCCCGAAGGAGAGGCTCGCGCGCGTCACGTCTTCCCTGGCCCGGAGCCAGCACTCGAGCATCACGACGTTCCAGACGGCAGGCCCGTAGTAGGACGTGCCCTCTTCGGCCTCGTGAAGCCGGAAGAGCTCCTCGACACCGGCGCGGAGGAAGACGCCGCGCGCCATCGTCCGCTCGCCGAGGACGAGCTCCCGCACGAGATCCCGAAGCTCGGCGTGCTTCCGCATCCACACCGCGATCGGGAGTCCGAAGCCGTGCTTCTTCTTCGCGCGCGTCTCCTCCGGAAGGAGGTCGGCGAACGCGTCCTTGAAGAAGGAGCGGAGCCTTCGGCCGCGCATCTTGATCGATGCCGGCACCGCCGCGGCGAAGTCCGCGAGCGGCCGGTCGAGGAACGGGAACCGGACGCCGATGCCCGCGCGCTCCGCGGTCCGCGTCACCTTGATGAGATCGCTGTCCGCGATCAGGAGGCGGAGGTCGAGGTAGAGCTGACGGTCCAGCTCGGCCGTGGCGAGCGCTTCGCGATACCGCGCGGCCTGAGCGCGAAACGGCACGTAACCGTTCCCCGCGAGATCCAGGAACTCCCTCTGGAAGAGCCGTTCCTTGGAAAACGCCCGGTAGAGATCGTACGCGCCGAGCCGTTCCGGATACGTGACGCTTGCCCGCCGCACGTACGCGCGCGCCTTCCGGAACGGTCCCCACGGAAGCACCGATCCCGCGAGGGTCGCGGCCGGACCCACGACGAGCGAACGGAGCGGTGGAGGGATGCGGTCGTAGTACTCGAACACCCGCCTCATCGCGTACGCGTCGTTCCCGGCGAAGATCTCGTCTCCCCCGTCGCCGGCGTAGAGCACCTGGACTCCGGTCCCGTGCGCCAGGCGCGCGCAGTAGTAGGCCGGCACCGCGGAGGCGTTCGCGAACGGCTCGTCGAACATCGCGACGAGCGCCGGGATCAGATCGATCGTCTCGCGTGGCGTGACGAAGTGGACGTGGTGATCGGCGTGGAAGGAGCGCGCCGCCGTCTCCGCGAAGCCGAGCTCGTTGAATCCCGGCTCGTCGAATGCGATCGAGAAGGCCGGGACGCGCGATCCGGTGAGCTTCGTGAGCGTGCCGAGCACGGCGGTGCTGTCCACGCCGCCGCTCAGATACGCGCCCACCTTCCCGGCGCCGTCCTGGACGAGCCTCGCCCGCACCGCGTCCTGGAAGCGCTCCCGCACGTCGCGCTCGAGCTCGGCGAGAGGCCGTCCGTCCTCGCGGCGGTAGTCCGGGCGCCAGTAGCGGTCGAGCCGGACGTGTCCGTCGCGATACGACAGCGAGGTCCCTTCGGGCAGCTTCTGGACGGAACGGTAGATCGTGTGCGGCGTCTGGATCCGGGAGATCTCGACGAGGTCGAGCACGGCTCGTGGATCGAGGGCGCGATCCGAGAAGCGCGGACACGACTCCAGAGCGGCGAGGCGCGTCCCGAAGACGAGCCCTCTGGAGTCCGCGTGGTGATAGATCGTCTGCACGCGGAAGCAGTCGACCGCGAGGTGCGTCGAGCGGTCGCGTCCGTCCCAGATCGCGAGCGAGAAGTCTCCGCGCAGCCCGGTCAGGAACGAGAGGCCGCGCTCGAGATAGGCGTCGAGGAGCCGCTCGGGGGCGCGGGCCGGATCCGTTCCCTCCGGCTCGAAGGTGATGCCGTGGAACGCGAGCCGCACGACGGCTCCGCCCACTTCCCTGCTCGTGAGCGTCGCGCGGCATCCCGGGGCGGCGTGCACCGCGAAGCCGCCGTGCTCCCACGTCAGGACGTGCGCCCCCGCCGTGGAGCCCGCCGCCGACGCGAGCCACGAGGCGAGGTCGGGATCGACCGTGCCGGAGGCGTTCGAGGAGACGATGCCCGCGATCCCGCTCACGCTACCGGGTGACGATGGAGACGAGCCGCCCGCGCACGATGATGACCTGGGCGATGGCGGCCCCGTCCACGTGCTTCTGCACCTTGGGGTCCTCGAGCGCGGCCTTGCGGATCGCCTCGTCGGAGGAGTCGGCCGGGACCTCCACCTGGGACCGGACCCGCCCGTTCACCTGGACCACGAGGCGCTGGACGTCCCGCGCGAGAGCCTCGGGCGAGGTCGAGGGGAGCCCCGACCGGAACACGGAGCCCTCGCGGCCCAGCCGCTCCCACGCCCCTTCGGCGGTGTGCGGGGCGAGCGGGGCCAGCAGGCGGGTCGTGAAGTCCACGGTCTCGGCCGCCTCGGAGGAGCCCAGATCTCCTCCAGCAGCTTGGAATTCCTGGACCGCGTTCACGAGCTGCATGAGGCCGCTCACGGCGGTGTTCAGGTGGAGCCGGTTCAGGTCCTCCAGCACCTGGCCCGTGAGCTCGTGGGTCCGCCGTCTCAGGTCGCGCGCGGGCCCCGAAGCCGCCCAGGCCATCGCCCTGGCGGCGTTCCCCGCCCTCGCGGCCCCCGTCGCCGTACCCGCAACATTCATGCGCTCTGCATGATCCTCGATCAGCTTCCAGTAGCGCGTGAGGAACCGGTATGCGCCTTCGACTCCCCGGTCGTTCCACTCCGCGTCCTTCTCCGGGGGCCCGATGAAGAGCGTGTAGAGGCGCACGGTGTCCGCCCCGTACCGCTCGATCAGATCGTCCGGCGCGATCGTGTTCCCCTTCGACTTCGACATCTTGTGTCCGTCCTTCGTGATCATTCCCTGCGTGAAGAGCCGCTCGAAGGGCTCTCCGAAGGAGACCAGGCCCATGTCCCGGAAGACCTTCACGATGAACCGCGAGTAGAGGAGGTGGAGGATGGCGTGCTCCACCCCTCCGATGTACTGATTGACCGGAAGCCACCGGTTCACGGCCGCCGAGTCGAACGGCGCGGTGTCGAGCTTCGGGTTCAGGAACCGCAGGAAATACCAGCTCGAGTCCACGAACGTGTCCATGGTGTCCGTCTCGCGCCGGGCCGCGCCGCCGCACTTCGGGCACGTGGTCTCGAGGAAGCTCTCGTTCGAGACGAGCGGCGACTCGCCCGTGGGCTTGAACTCGACCTGGTCGGGGAGCAGGACCGGCAGCTCCGATTCCGGCACGGGCTGCATGCCGCACGCGCCGCATCGGACCATCGGGATCGGAGCTCCCCAGTACCGCTGCCGCGAGATGAGCCAGTCGCGGAGCCGGTAGTGGACGCGCGCTTCCCCGGCCGTTCGCTCCGCGAGCTCGGCCACGATCGCGCGCTTCCCTTCCTCGTTGGGAAGCCCGTCGTGCCTTCCGGAGTGCACCATCCGTCCTTCGCCTTCGTAGGCGGCGGTGCCGTCGAACCCCGGTCCCTCCTCCGGCCGGATCACCTCGACGATCGAGAGCCCGTACTTCGTGGCGAACTCGAAATCGCGCTGGTCGTGCGCCGGGACCGCCATGATCGCTCCGGTTCCATATCCCATGAGCACGTAGTTCGCGACCCACACGGGCACGGGCTTCCCCGTGAGCGGATGGATCGCCTCGACCCCGGCGGGATACCCTTCCTTGTCGGTCTCCACGGCGAAGCGGTTCTCGACGCGGTGGCGGCGGAGCCGGTCCACGAACGCCGTCGCGGCGGGCGGCAGCGTGCCCTTCTCTTGAAGCTTCCAGACGAGCGGATGCTCGGCGGCCAGCACCAGGAAGGTCGCGCCATAGAGCGTGTCGGGACGCGTCGTGAAGATCTCGATCGGATCTCCGTCGGGAACCGGAAAGCGAACGGTGGCGCCCTCGCTGCGGCCGATCCAGTTCGCTTGCATCACGCGCACCTTCTCGGGCCAGTGCGGGAGCGTTTCCAGATCGCGCAGGAGAGGCTCCGCGTACTCCGTGATGCGGAAGAACCACTGCTCCAGCTCGCGCAGGACGACCTCGGAGCCGCAGCGCTCGCAGCGGCCGTCCACGACCTGCTCGTTCGCGAGCACGGTCTGGTCCACCGGGCACCAGTTGACCGCGCTCTTCGAGCGGTACGCGAGACCGCGCTCGTAGAGCTGGAGGAAGATCCATTGCGTCCACCGGTAGTAGCCCGGATCGCACGAGGCGATCTCCCGGTTCCAGTCGTAGACCAGGCCCCACGAGAGGAGCTGCTCCTTCATGCGCGCGATGTTCCGCTTCGTCCACACCGCCGGGTGGATCCGGTTCGCGATCGCGGCATTTTCCGCGGGCAGGCCGAACGCGTCCCAGCCCATGGGGGAGAGCACCTGGTGGCCCTGCATCGTCTTGAGTCGCGTGACCACGTCGCCGAGGATGTAGTTCCGCCCGTGCCCCACGTGGAGATCGCCGGAGGGATACGGAAACATGTTGAGGCAGTAGAAGGGCTTCTCCGCCTTCGCGGGATCGACGACCTCGAAGAGCCGCTCCGACTTCCAGAGCGCGCGCGCCCGCTGCTCCATCTCGCGGAACGGATAGCGCGCCCGATCCTCGCGACCCTCCCGGCCGTCGCGCTCGTCCCAGGGCGGCGCGGTCGCGCGGTGGGCTTCCTTACGCTCCGACATAAGACCCTCTCGAAGTCATCTCCCGTTCCACGAACTCACGAAGCTCCTGGTCCTTCACCTCGCCCGTCTTGAGCGCGCGGTCGGCGCGATACACGACGTCGAGCGCTCTTCGCGCGGCGTCCGGACCGAGCGAGACGGAACCGGCGCCGCCTCTCCGGTACGCCATGTAGGGCTGCGGGTCGAGGACGCCGAGCGCCCGCTCCGCGACGGCCCACAGGCACGCGGTCCCTCCGACCCCCTCCGCGTCGAGCGCGGCCGCCTCGGCACGCGCCTCGCGAAGATCGCCTGCGATCACGGCCGCGGCCCAGCGCTCGGCGGAGGCCGTGGTGCGCGCGCCCGCGAGCGTATCGAGCGCGCTCGCCGGGAGCCGGCCATCCGGTCCCGCGTGAACGCGCAGCTTGTCGATCTCGTGGCTCCATGCAAGGAGATTCGGGGCACGAGCGGCGATCGCCTCGAGTGCCCCGGCCGGGAGCTTGAGCCCGGCCTCCTCCGCCAGCCGCTCGGCCCACCGGCGCGCCTCCGTCTCGCTCGCGTCGCACGAGATCGTGGTCGCCCGCGCGGCGAGCGACTGGAGCGTCTTGAGCTCCTGGACCGCGCGCGACGTCGTGGCGAGGACGCGCGCGCCCTCGCCGGGCCCCGAGGCCCACGCGAGGAGCGCTTCCTCGGCCCCCTTCTCCAGGCGGCTCACCTCGCGGATCCAGATGCGGCGGGCGCCTCCGAAGAGGGAGACCGACGCGAGCGCCTCCGCGAGCCGGGACGCGTCCACCGAGTCGCCCTCGAGCCTCTGGAACTCGGCGCCTTCGGCCTCGGCGCCTTCGCGGAACGCCAGGACGACGCGATCCCTCAGGAAGTCCTCCGCGCCCGACGCGAGCGCGAGCGGCGGGAGCTTCGACGCGGGCTCGCGAAGAAGGCGCTCGGCCTCGGCCGCGGCGAGCGCGCCGCTCCGGCGCGTCACCACCCCTGGATCGTCCGGCTCACGACGAGGTCCGTGAGCTTCTGGATCACGTCCCTCCGCCCGTCCACCTCGGTCTGCGCGGGCTCCGTCCCGACCGGGACCTCGTGATAGGTGGTGCGCACGATCATCTCGTTCTCCTTCCAGAGATCCCGGTTCTTGACGACGTCCCGGTACGTCACCTGCACGATGAGCAGGATCTCGTACTGGGTCGCCACCTCGCTGGGATCGTAAGCATACACGCGATTGCGGTACGCGAGGACCGTCCCCCGGAGCACGGAATCGGCGTCCCGCTCCCGCTCCAGGCGGAGCTTCTTGTCCGCGAGGAAGCCGTCGATGAGCGATTGTGTGACGTCGTCCGCGAGGCCGTGCTCCACCGTGTTGTTCGCGAAGGTCGGAATCGCGATCGTCTTGATGTGGGTGGGGAGAACGCTCGAGAGCGTGTAGCCGCACCCCGGCGCTCCGGCCGCGAGCAGGAAGAAGAGGGCGACCCGGGTCAGGCCCCGGGCCGGGGTCTCAGGCGATCTCGCTCGTGGTGGCGTCATGGAACCCGTAGAGTTTCATCCGGTAGCGCAGTTTATCACGCTTCATCTGCAGAAGCGTCGCCGTCCGGCTCTGATTCCCACGGGTCCAATCGAAGGCTCGCTGGATGATCTCCCGCTCCACGGAGCCCAGGGCACCCTCGAGGTCGATCCCATCCTCCGGGAACTGCCCCGACTCGATCACCTGGCGGAGAGCGTCCATCTCGGAGTCGCCCCGGGGAGGGGGCGCCGCGATGGCGGCGTTCAGGTGCTGGGCCTGGATGCGGTCTCCCTGGTTCAGGAGCACGATCCGCTCGAACAGGTTCCGGAGCTCGCGGATGTTCCCCGGCCAGGGATAGGAGAGGAGAATCCGCTCGGCCTCGGGATCGATGGCGCGGAAGACCTTCCCGAAGGAGCGGTTGAACTGCTCGAGAAAGTGCCGCGCCAGGGGGAGGATGTCCTCCCTCCGGTCCCGGAGCGCGGGAACGCGGATGGGCACGACCTTGAGACGGTAATAGAGGTCCTCCCGGAAGCGCTGTTCCCGCACCATGGTCTCGAGGTTCTGATTCGTGGCGGAGATGACGCGCACGCTCACGGTGATGTCCTTCGTGCCGCCGACACGCTTGAACGTCATCCGCTCGAGCACGCGGAGGAGCTTCACCTGGATCGTGAGACTCATCTCGCCCACCTCGTCCAGGAAGAGAGTGCCCCCGTGCGCGAGCTCCAGAAGTCCCTGCTTCTGCTGGCGCGCGTCGGTGAAGGCGCCCTTCTCGTGCCCGAAGAGCTCCGACTCGAGGAGCTCGCGAGGGATCGCGGCGCAGTTCACCTCGAGCATCGGCTTGTCCTTGCGGGCGGAGAGATCGTGGATCAGGTGCGCGATCAGCTCCTTCCCGGTTCCGCTCTCCCCCTCGATCAGCACGCTGGTGGACTCGCTCGCGGCCACCTGCTCCACGACCGAGTAGACGCGCTCCATCGCCGCGCTCTGCCCGCGGACGAACTCGCGCGTGAACTTCTGCGTGCGCTCCCGGCGGAGGTGCTGGACCTCGCGTCCGAGGCGCTGGTTCGAGAGCTCCCGCTCGAGGACGAGGAGGAGCTCCTCGCGAATCGGCTTTCCCTTCGTGAGGTAGTCGCGGGCCCCGAGCCGCATGGCGGAGACGGCGGTCTCGTGATCCGGCTCGCCGGTGAGCATGACGACGATCTGGTCGGGCCACTGCGCCCGGATCCGCTGCAGCACCTCGATCCCGGTGAGATCGGGCAGGCGGATGTCGAGGAGCACGAGATCGACCGTTTCCCGCTCGAGCGCACGGAGTCCCGCCTGCCCCGTCTCCGCCGTCGTCACCTGGAATCCCTCGGCCTCCAGGTCGCGCGGCAGGAAGTAGCGGATGGTGTCGTCGTCGTCGATGATGAGAATCGAAGCCTTCGTCATGCGTCGCCCTCAGGACGGTTCCTCGGAAGCAGGATCCGGAAGCGGGTACCGTTCCCCACCTCGCTCTCGACCTCGATCGCCCCCCGATGGCGCTGCACGATTCCGTGCGCCACGAAGAGGCCCAGCCCGGTCCCCTTGGAACGGGTGGTGTAGAACGGGTCGAAGATCTTCTCCCGGTGCTCCTCCGCAATCCCGGATCCGGTGTCCTCCACCTCGATCTCCACCCCCCCGCGTCCCTCCCGGACGCGAAGCGTGACGCGCCCGCCCCGGGGAGTCGCCTGGACGGCGTTCTGGATGAGGTTCAAGAGGACCTGCTGGATCTGGTCCGCGTCGGCCGTGACCCTGGGCCAGGTATCGGCACCTTCCAGCTCGATCCTGACCCCTGAGTCCTCGGGGGTCGGCTTGAGCCCGCGGAGGGCGCGCTGGGCGACCTCCTGGAGGGAGATCGACTCCAGGCGCAGGTCGCGGGGCCTGGAGGCCGTGAAGAGGTCCTGGATGATGGTGTTGAGCCGGACCACCTCCCGGAGGATGAAGGCGACGCTCTCGTGGCGCTCGTCCCCCTCGGGGTAGCCGCGGCTCAGGTACTGGACCCCGGTGGCGATCCCGGTCAGGGGGTTCCGGAGCTCGTGGGCGACGCTCGAGGCGAAGCGGCCCAGGGCCGCGAGGCGGTCGAGCTGCCGGATCCGCTCCTCCATGCTCTTGATGCTGGAGACGTCCATGAGCGTGGCCACCGCGCCGCGGATCCGTCCCTCGGAGTCCCGGAGCGGAGCCGTGGAAACCTCCACCGGGACCGAGGAGCCGTCCGGACGAACGAGGTCGTGCTCGCGGCGCACCTCCTCCCTTCCCTGCTCGAGGCTCTGCACCAGCGAGTCGTGCCACGAGCGCTCCGGGAGCGTTCGCGCGAGGGGCTGGGATGCGGCCTCGTCACGGCTCAGTCCGACCAGCTCCTCGGCGGCTCGATTCCATGTGAGGACGTGGCCTCGCGAGTCGATCGCGACGACGCCCAGGGGGAGGTATTCGATGACCGCCTCCCGGAACCGGGTCTCGAGATCGAGCGAGTCCCGGAGCCCGAGATTCGTGAGGATGGCGCCCAGGGATGGGACCACGGGATCGAGCGAGCGGACCTCGGGGGCGTCCCTCCCCTCGACTCCGAGGAGGCCGATGATGTGGCGAAACTCGCACTGGCCGCACTGACGGTGTCCGCCGGCGAGGTCCTGGAGGGGCGCCCGCGAGAGGCCGCAGACCAGACCCCCGGGCATCGAGCCCGGACAGTGCGGCACTTCTCCCGAGAGCCTCCCGATGGCGAGCTCGCCGCGAACCGGGAGCGGGTGCCACGGTCCGCCCTTCCGCGAGCCGGTCGGCCCGACCCAGAGGGGCGAGTTGCCCTTTCCCAGCGCGACCCATTGCAGCCAATCCGGCTGGAGCCACTGGACGTGAACGCGCTCCGGCTTCACGTCGACCACCGCGGGGTCTCCGGCCACGTAGACGGTGAACGCCGGAGGACTCCCGTCCAGCACGCCCAGCCAGAGCCGTGGCTGATCCAGGGCGCGGGCGAGGTAGTTCACGAGCGTGCGGTAGGAAGCGCCCGGCTCGTCGCTCCGCGACGAGAACGCCATGAGCTCGCCGAGTCCTTCGAGCTGGACGCGGGTGGCGAGCTCGCGGCGGAAGTTCCCTTCGAGGTCCAGGAGCAGGATCTCGACGAGGGGAGCGAGCGAGAGCGGATCGGGGCCGTCCGGCCCCTTCGACTGCGTGGGAAGCGGGGGCAGACCGCAGAGGGAGCGGATCTCCTCGGCACGGCGCCAGAGCCGCTCGTAGGCGGCGCGCTGGATCTCGCTGGGGCGGGTCGGCACTCTCACGGTCGAGGAGCCTCCCGCGCGTGCCGCACCGGAAGTGGGTGCGCGGTCGAGCCCGCGCGCACGCTAGCATCGTGCCGTCACGACGGTCAAGCAAAAGGCCCGCCATGTTCGGGCGGGCCCGGGTGCATCGGTCGATGGGACGCGCGGAGTCTTAGTGCGCCCCTTCTCCTCGCGCCATCACCTTCACCGTCGCGGCCATGATCTTCATGTCGAGCATGAAGCGGCCGTGGCGAACGTAGTAGAGATCGTACTGCAGCTTCCGGTTCACGGTCTCGATGGACGAGTCGTACTGCGACTTGACCTGCGCGAGCCCCGTGATCCCCGGCAGCGTGGAGCACCGCATCGGGTACTCGGGAAGGGTCTGCGCGAGCGTGACGACGAAGCTGGGGCGCTCGGGACGTGGTCCGACCAGGCTCATGTCTCCGCGGAGCACGTTCCAGAGCTGAGGAGTCTCGTCGAGGCGGGTCTTCCGGAGGAAGCGCCCCATGCGGGTGATCCGGCTGTCCGCCGCAGCGGCCCACACCGGTCCGGTCGCCTTCTCCGCGTTCACGACCATCGAGCGGAGCTTGTAGATCTTGAACGGGCGGCCGAACGTGTCCTGGCGCCGGCGGCACTCGCCGCCCGGAGGATCACTCCGGCGCTCGCGCCTGCGGTTCTTGCCGATTCGTTCCTGGACGTAGAAGACGGAACCGGGGCTGTCGATCCTGATCGCGATCGCGAGAATCACGAAGACCGGCGCAAGGAGCAGGAGCCCGATGCCCGAGCCGATGATGTCGATGGTTCTCTTGAGGAAGGAGTAGACGGGGCCAGGCTCCGTCTCCGCGCGACGCGGCTTGGAGACGAGTTCTGACGGGAAGATCATCGGGGTATCGACCGCCTCTCGCAGACGCGCCGGTGAGTCCGGAACGGGTTCACGAGAGGAACATCGCGAACCACGTTCAGGCTGTGGCGCAACTCAGACCGGGCACCGGCACCTGTCCGAGTTGGGCGGTGGAGACGATGCTGCTCCTGCGGGTCACACTTCCGTGTGCACGCCCCCCACCAGCTCTTATAAGTCTAGCAGAGGTGCCCCATGGATGCAAGGGGCCGGAAGCAGCTAGAGGGCAAGGGCTTTCCCAAGCCCCTGCCCTCTGGTCCCGGCACCCTCCAGGGGCCGAGGTGGCCTACTTTTGGGCAACCTCGACGTGTGCTCGGAAGGACATGCGCTGGAGGTTCGAGGCCATTTCCTCCGCGTTCCCCTTCGACTTGAGCTTGGAGAAGGCGATCATGTAGCCCCCGCGCTTCGGGTCCTTCACGATCTGGGCGTCCTTGGTCCGGAAGCCCAGGAGCTCGAGGGCCTTCATCTCCGCCTCGGCGCTGTCCTTGGAAGGATACCCGGGCATGACGACCGCGTACTGGATGGGAGCCGGCTTGGCCGCCGGGGTCGGCGCGGGAGCAGGATCGGGAGCCGGGGCTGGCTTGGACTCGCCCGCCGGAACCCCCGCGGCCGCCGCGAGAGCGGCCTCATCCTTGGACTCCTTGGCGACGACCGGTTCCTTGGAGGCCGGCTTGGGTGTCTCCGCCGCCGGCTTCGGGGCCGGTGCCTTGGGTGAAGGCGCCTCGCCCTGGGCGATGACCCGCGGTCCCTTCGGCTCCGAGGGTTCCGGATCCTGCTTCGGTTCCTCCGGCTTCGGCTGCTTCGGCTCCTTCTCCGGTGCGCCCGTTCCGAAGCTGTACCCGAACGAGAGCCGGTGGATGTTGTCGAAGTCCTCGTTCGGCGTCATGGCGTAGTCCAGGTTCAGCTGCTTGAACTGGAGCCCGAGGCCGTACGCGAGCCCG
>DASTBC010000153.1 GCA_035712245.1 Candidatus Eisenbacteria bacterium | reverse complement strand
CGTGTCGAGCGGATTGTCGTACACCCCGTTTCCGTTCACGTCCTGGAATGGCTCGCCGACGTCATAGACTCCGTTCAGGTTTCCATCGGAATCGGGCACGTCGGTAAAGAGGTCGCCGCCGTCGAGCTCGTTCCCGAGGGCGTCGTATCCGTACCGGTCCACATCCTGCGAATTCCGAATATTCGTGTCCGTGAAGGTCTCCCCCACGTCGTACCGCCCGTTCCCGTTCGCATCCGTGTACGGCTCATCCAGATCGAAGACTCCGTTCGCCGGCTCGTAGAGCTCGGTCGGGAAGTAATGGTTGTAGTAGCGAAGCGAGTGGCGCTGGAAGTCCCCTCCCGCCTTGAGCTGGAAGCTCTTGGAGAGCTGGTTGGCGTAGTTTGCCGCCACGCCCCAGTAGCTCGAGTTCCGTTTCAGGAAGTCGTCGAACACGTGGGCGCCCCGGGGCCCTTCGTCTCCGTACCAGAAGATCGTCTCGTTCGTATCATAGGTGGGGTTCGAATCGCGTGCATATGACTCCAGGTCCTCGAAGTAAAGGCCGTCCCCTCGGGTCCGCTCCGTGGTGAAGATGTTCGCCTTGAGCTCGTAGTAGCTCCGCTCGTTCAAACTGTGATTCCAGTTCGAGTAGAGAGACCAGTTCTTGTCCTCGTACCGCGGAGAGTGGTCCAGATTGAACCGATAGGCGTTCGTGTACTGTCGCCAGTTCTCGCTGTTGATCGTGCCTCCGAGACGCAACGTCTGGAGCGGCGAGGGCTTCCATGCGAGCTTTCCCATCCCCGACCACACGCTGGTGCTGTTGACGGGGAGCACACCGTCCTCCCAGGGGTCGGGCTGCGAAGGATCCTCGATCTCGTCCGTGATCGCGCTCGGAGAACGGTCCCCGTTGTACCGGCGCTCCCCGGAAAGGTAGAACGTCACGTTCTTGATGCTCGGCGTGAGGGGGCCCCCGACCGAGATGGCGTAGATGTTGTTGTCGTAGGCCGAGGTGTTGTTCCAGTCGCCCGAGAGATTGTCCGTGACGCCCTCGATGGATCCGAAGTAGCGTTCCGCCCCCTCCCGCGTGACCACGTTGATCACGCCGGAATTGATTCGTCCGTACTCCGCGTTGAACCCGCCAGCCTGGACGACGACCTCGCTGATCGCGTCTGTGTTGATCGCGGTCGTGGAGACGCCCGTCAGGGGGTCCTGCTGCGAGAAGCCGTCGACGTAGTACGCGACCTCGTTCGGCCGGCCGCCTCGAATGATCAGGGTGTTGTTGTTCTGGGCTTCGGTGTCGATGTTCTGCTTGAAGTTGACGACGCCCGACTGCTGCGCCACGGCGTCCTGGTAGCCGCGCAAGGGCTGGTTCTTGATCTCCTCGCCGTCGATGAACTTGGTCGTGGTGGTCACGTCCGGCTGAATGAGCGGGCGCTCGCCGCGCACCTCGACGGCGGCCACGTCCTTCAAGACCGTGGACGTCACGGAGAAGTCAATCGTGGTGTTGAAGTCGGCCGAGATCTCGACCCCCTCCCGCACCTGGGGGATGTACCCGAGAAGGGCCACCCGCACCGTGTACTTGCCGGGAGGCAGGTTGATAATGAAGTAGTTCCCCTGGGCGTCCGTGGAGGCGCCGCGCTTCAGCTCGGGGATGGTGATCGTGGCGAGCCCGACCGGCTCTCCCGTCGCCGCGTCCCGGACGGTACCTCGGAGGCCTCCGGTCGTGGCTGCCATGGCGGAACCGAAAACGAAAACGGCGCAGACCACCAGTATCGTGGCTACGCCGAGCCTGTGCCGCGAACGAAGTCGCGTCATGTCGGGTCCTCCCCTATCTCTTTTCTGAACGCCATCCGAGGGTCACTCATCCTTGAGTGCGCACCGCCCCTCCCCATCCCGTGGATTTCGGCCACCCTGGCCGCCCTGTACACCCTCAATCGGCTGTCCACCTAACCGGCTATGTGATCAATCGTTCCTCCTGCGCTCGGTTGTGACTCGTGAGACAGCGGTCGCAACACCTTGCCCTGTTATCCAAGTAGAGGACCGGCTCTCGTGCCGTGTCAATAAATTTCTTCCACCAGCGACTCGCGACACCCAAGAAAAAGGCCCGGCGGGGCTTGGACCCCGCCGGGCGGTGGTGCCGGAACGGACTCTCGCCCGCTCCCCTTTTAGAAGTGGTACGTGGCCGACGCCCGCGTGAACGGCGTCTCCTCGTCGCCCGAGAGAATATAGCCGCCCGAGATCGGGAAGGCCTCGTTGACCGTCACGTCGACGTCGAGGTTGTTCCAGCGCAGGCCGGCGCCGATGTGGAACTCGAACTCCGAGAAGCCGAACTTCTCGTTCTCGCCGGCGGCCGCGAACGTGGTCTCGTCGAACTCGGTCTTGGTGAGCGCGTTCGTCGCGCCCATCCGGACCTTGAGCCAGCTGGTCGCGTCGGTCTCCAGACCCGCGAAGAAGACCGGAAGGACCATGATCTTGTCCTCCGAGCTCTGGATCTGGCCGTCCAGCACGCCGTCGTTGTTGTCGTTGCGCTCGAACTCGTGCTTCTCCTCGCCGATGGCGGCGCCGAAGATGAGCAGGTTGTTGTCGTTCACGCGCATGTTGTGGGAGATCCCGATACCCCAGTTCCGGTAGCTCTCGTCGACTTCGCGGTCCACGATCCCGCCGGGGAGGTTCGAGACGGTGTAGGACAGGTCGTCATTGACGTACCAGGCGGCCGGGAACCACGTGGCCCGATCGCCCTGGTTCATGACGCCGCGGACCAGCACGGAGTACGACAGGTTCCCGTCGTCCTCCCAGGACTCGAGATCCACGCCGCCGGCGGTGCCGGAACGCTCGAGATTGTAGGTGCGAAGCGTGAGCGCCGCCTCGATGCGGTTGTCGTTCGCCAGATGGAAGGCGATCGCCGGGGTCACGCCCCAGGTGTTCAGCTCGACGCCGGTGGCCGTGATGGCGTTCGGACCGAACGCGAGCCCGAACGGATACGGGCTGGACCCGATGAAGCTGAGTCCGCGGTAGTCGAGGCTGTTATCGGCGGTATCCTCGAACTCGTAGTACGAATTGGTCATGTCGAGGCGGATCGCCAGATCCATCCCGTTGAACCCTCGTCCCCAGATGATGTCGATGTTCTGGTTGTTCAGGTTGCCCGGGAACGCGGAGTTGAGATCGCTCTGCTCCATCTGGAACGCGATCGCTCCGAAGTTCGAGAAGTTCTTGATGAGCGTGAAGCTCTGCTCCGACAGCTCCTCTGAATCCGAGCCATCGGAGAAGGTGGTCTCGCCGTCCGAGTTGCTGCCCAGCTCGACGAGGACCAGGTTGTTCTGACGGACGACCGACGTGGGATACGGGAAGATGTTCACGTAATCGTCGGTGAATTGGCTGAGGAACGGCACCGAACCAAGTCCCATCCCCTCGACTCGCGAAAGCGAAGCCTCGCTCACGCCCGCCGTACAGGCCAGGAGAGCGACCGCACCCAGTACAGCGATCAGCTTGCGCTGAATCATCTGACGTTGCCTCCTTGGTTGTCTGGCCCTGGCCCATCCAGGGCCGAGCACCCGGGTCGCGCTCGTTTGATGTCAGGCGTTGGACCCGGGGAGATCCGATAGAGCTATTCCTCGCTCGCTTGGACCTGTCGCGCCACCTCCTTTCGCGTTTCGTGTGTCCTGAACTGTGGTGACCTCACAAAGTGATGCCGCCCAATCCTTTTACAGACCGGCGGCGGGCACGTCGCGGTTTCGCGGACCTTAGTCAGCCCGCGAAAACCTTGTCAAACAATTATTTGTTGGGAAGCTTATAAGCCGCTATATGGCAATGGCTTGTCGGGTAGAAATCGGGGCGCCAGAGGTTCCACGGGAGACCCTCGTCACTCGAGCTTGCTGCTCCGAGCCTCGTCCAGCTCGTACCTGCCGAATCCGTCCAGGTCGACGAAGAAGAAGGTGAGCCGCTCACGGTAGTAATACCAGATCTCCTCCGGAGGACCCTCGAACCGGAATGGGTTGCGGACGACCTCGTCGGGCTGCCCGAACCGTATATAGACGTGGCCCATGTCCGTTCTCCAGCCCGGCGTCCCCGCCCCGAAGTGCTGGTTGGCATACTGGACCCGCTTGTAGAACTCGTCCCGGGCCTCGTTCGTCGAGGTCTCGGGGCTCGGGTCCCTCAGTCTCCAGAACTCCTCCCAGAAGGCGGTGCGCTCCTCGGAGGTGCTTAGCCGGTCCATTTCCCGAAGCTCCGAATCGGTCGCCACGTACCGCAGAACCTCCAGCGCCGTCCTGGGATCCAGCGCCGTGGATCTCACGGTCTGCTCCACGGTGAAGGACTTCACCCGCCGGATCGGGGTCGGCTTCTTTCCCTTGGCCGCCGGCGGGACGTGGCTCGCCAGCTCCACGACGACATCGTACGCGCCCGGGTCGAGAACCTGGAGCTCGGGCCGGATCACGAAGGGGGTCCGGGTGCCTCGCCGCGGGAGGAGCGTGTCTCCCTTCGCCACCGAGGTCCGGACATCGCTCATCACCTCATAGTGGAGGCGATACACGGAGTCGGGCGCCGTCTCCGGCCTGCCGTCCACCACCTCCGCGCTCACCACGAGACGGGAGAGGTTCTCCCCGTAGCGACGGGACGGATTCGGGTCCACCTCTCCCGTGCCCGGCCGGAGCGAGTCGGGGCGGAAGGTTCCGAGCGTGAGATCGGTGAACCAGACGGGACCCGCGGGGGCGTTCGGCACCTCGAACTCGAACGAGGTGGACGAGGTGTTCTCCGCGTTCAGGTCCGTCAGGTCGACCTGGAGGTTGTATTTCCCGGGCGGTACCCGGAAGGTGACGTGATCGATGATGTCCACGCCCTGCATCACCGTCTCGGAGTACGCGGAGACCTTGAGATCGCGCGTGAACGAGTCCCCCGCGACGGGCTTCTGCTTCGGATCCTTGTAGAAGATCACCCGGATCTCGTACCCCGCCCGGTACCCGTCGGGCGTCCTCTGGAAGAGGAGCTCCGACCGGCCGACCCGGTAGTCGATCCGCACCTCGGGAGCGCCTCCCGTACCGGGCTGAATCGCGGCATCCGCCGAGAAGCGGGGACGCGAGAGGCTGATTCCCGGCACCGGCATGTCGGGCTGGCTGGCGGGTCCAGGATTCGGGTACTGCGCCGATGCCGGCTTCCCGCTCACGAGAAGGCCCGACGCGAGGAGAAGGAAGAGGCCGAGGAATCTAGCGGACAAGGACCACCCGGCTCGACCGGTCCAGTCCCGGCCCGCGGATCCGGATGAAGTAGATCCCGCTCGCCACGGGGCGCCCCGATCCATTCCGTCCGTCCCACACGACGGCGCCGTACCCCGTGGTGGTCGTCACGTCCATCCGCCGCACGACGCGCCCCATCGTGTCGTGAACCGTCGCCTCCACCGGACCGGGGTCGGTGAGCGAGATCGTGAACGGAATGGTGACGACTCCGGACCCGGGTGTGAAGGGATTGGGATACGCGCGTCCTGCGGCCGGAGCGGGAGCGATCTGCAGGAACCCTTCGGCCATCTTGCGAGCGCTCCCGTCCTCGAAGAAACCCTCGAGCCGGTACCGGAGCCGGACGCCGACGGGCACCGAGTCGTCCACGAGCTGCGTCGCGCTCGGAGGAAGCAAGGGGTCGTTGATTCGCACGCCGGCCGGATTCGCCGCCGACGGGGGGATGGGAAGCGTGTCGCGGTAGAGGTTCCAGCCCACGAGGGCGGGACCCGATGGCGGGGTGCCGACCGTCCACGAAATCCGCGCGCGCGGAACGAGCACGTCGGGATCCAGCTCGATCTGAAGTGAGGGGACGCTCGTTGCCGCGGGGCTCACGAGGAAACGCTCGAGCGAGGTTCGCGCCGTCACGAGGAGCGTGTCGCCCTCCCACGCTCCGTCACGCGGCGACCCTGGCACCTCGATGGGGCCGCGCGAGACGGGAGCGAAGGGATCCGTGATGTCGACCACGAGCGCCCCCTCGTCGGCCAGGAAGAGCGCGACCGAATTCCCCGAGCGGGCGATGCCGTGGATCGGCGGCGTGAAGATCGTCGATCGGAGCTGGGGGCTCCCGACGAGCGACACGTCGACGATCTGGAGCCCCTCGCCGCGCGTCCCCACGAGGAGCGTGTTCCCCGAACGGTGAAGGTCGCGCGCGGCGATGCCGGAAGACGGGCCGATCTGCGCGGGGTTGTCCGGGTCTCCAAACCCGACCGAGAGGAGTCCACGCGAGGCGTCCGCCACGAACGCGATCGTGTCCTTGATCGCGATCGCTCGGGGATCGCCGAGCGCGATCGCCGCCTCGCCTCGCAGCACCGGCCCCGTCGGGATCGTCACATCCACGAAGGAGAGTCCGCCGACGGCTGCCGGAGCGCGCCGGCCCACGACCACGAGCGACGAGTCGACCACCGCGACCGAGCTCACCTGCTCGGGGAACGGCATCGACGCGAGAAGCGCCGGCGCGGAAGGATCGGACACGTCGGCCACGAGAAGGCCGCCGGACATGCCGGCGAGATAGGCCCGCCCTCGAGGCGGATCGAGCGCGACGTCCATGACTCGCGTGAATCCCGTGACGGGGAGAGCGCCGACGAGGCTCGTGTCGGATCCGGCGGCCCGATAGATCCGGAGCCCTCCGGTGTAGTCCGCGACGTAGGCGTACCCCGCGTGGACCGCGACCCGGCGCGTTCGTCCGGTGCCGCCCCCCATGGTGCTCTGCAATCCCGGAGCGTCCAGGTCCCGAAGCTCCATCTGGCTCCGGGCGACTTCGTCGGGCTCGTCCGCCACGAGCGTGCTCTGCGTGGAGAGAACCACCGTGTCGCCGACGAGTGACACGCGCGTGGGCTCGAGCTGGATGCTCTCGCTGGTGAACGAGGTGAGCGAGTCCCCTTCGAATCCCGATCGCCGGAATTTTCCCAGTCCCGCCGCCGAGAGCGTCGTGACGACCAGCGAGTCGTTCACGTCGAGATCGCCGACGAAGCGGCCACCCGCGGGCGTCGTCCGGGCCGCGCCCGTCGGCACGCGGACGACCGTCACGCCGGCGTTCCCGACGGCGAGGAAGGCGAAGTCGCCCCGCCAGACGAGATCGGAGGGCGCCTGGAGGGCCACCGAGGACTCGCGCAGGGACTCGGGCGCTGCGGCTCCCGACGGGAACCGGTAGAGGGTGAGGAAGAGGCGTCGTGTCGGAGTCAGACGCTCGCTCGCGACGAGGAAGGAATCCGATCGCGCCGCGATGGCGCGAACGACGCGACCGTCCGGGTGGGTCCACGTATAGCGACGGTCCATCGCGCCCGGTGCGGAAACCCCGATGAAGTGGAGGCCGCGGTCGCTTCCGACCGCGAGCGCGTCCCCGGCTCCGCTCACGGCCCCCGTCGAGACGTCCCCGAGATCGCCGAGCGAGCCGATCGCCTCCGGCGCGCTTGCGTCGGAGACGTCGGCCGCCACGATGCCCCGCACTCCCGCGAACAGGTACGCGGTGGAGCCATGGACCGCGAGGGAACGGATGACTCCCGCCGTGCGGAACGAGCCGACGGGGACGCTGCCGGCGGAGGGGTTCCAGATCTCGATCCCCCAGCGCGTGGCGACGGCGAACGTGCCCGGGGCGAGCGGCGCGCCGAGCGGAACCGAGGCCCCGTACTCGGCCGTGATGGAGGACGGAAGTCCGCGGGTGGCGACCACCTCGGGGGATGCGCCCACGCCGACGGGGGCCGCGATGGCGGCGCCCGCGACGAGGATGTGCGCGATGAGGCGCCGCCGTCGGAGAGAATCCGGAATCATGTGACCCTCCACGCTATCACGCGCTCCTTGGGGCTCTCAAGGCGGAAGTCCTTTCCGCTTGTCCTCTTCCGGCGCCGTCGGGTAGGGT
>DASTBC010000152.1 GCA_035712245.1 Candidatus Eisenbacteria bacterium | reverse complement strand
TGCCCTTCGAGGAGGGCGATCTCCGGCTCCTCACGTTCATCGCGCACCTCACGGCCGTGAAGATCCGCGAGACCGAGAGCCACGAGGCGCGCCAGCGGCAGGACGAGGAGCTGAAGCGAGCGGCCGCGCTGCAGCAGGCGCTCCTCCCGGGAGAGCCGAGAAGGGTCGGATGCATCGACATCGCAGGACGAAACGTCCCGTCGCTCGACGTCGGGGGAGACTACTTCGACTACGTCGAGGGGGAGAACGGCCGGCTGGTCGTGGGGCTCGGTGACGTGGCGGGCAAGGGAATGCCGGCGGCGCTCCTCATGACGCACCTCGCCGCGAGCGTCCGCGCGCAGGTCGAGACCGAGAGGCCGCTCGGCGAGGTGATGCGCCGGCTCAACCGGTCGATCCACCAGAACGTGCGCGGCGAGCGGTTCATCACGCTCGTGCTGGCGGAGGTCGACACGAGGTCGGGATCGGTCCTGTACATCAACGGCGGGCACAACCCTCCGTTCCTCGTCCGCGCGTCGGGTGCCGTCGAGCCCCTCACCGAGGGCGGCCTCCTTCTCGGGATCATGCCGGAAGCGGAGTACGCCTCCGGAAGCGTGACCCTCGACTCCGGGGATCTGCTCGTCTTCTACAGCGACGGCGTGACCGAGGCTCGCAACATCGCGGAGCAGGAGTACGGGGAGGAGCGGCTCCTCGAGTTCCTGAAGGGATCGGAAGGACGGCGGCCGGAGGAGCTGGTCGAGTCGCTGATCCAGGACGTGCGGGACTTCAGCCGCCGCCCCAAGCCGACGGACGACGTGACCGTCGTCATGATGCGGCGGATTTGACCCCGTTTCGCTGGGCCGTCACGGCCTGGTCGAGCACCCGAAGCGCCAGCTTCGAGTAGATCATCGTGCTCCGGTAGTCCTTGCGTCCGTAGCTCTGCTTGGCCTTCGAGAGATGGCCGGACGCCTGACGCTGCCACACCGCGGCCTCCTCCTTCGGCTTCGGACCGAGGTCCTTCGACGCGCGGCTCAGCGCCTGCTCCACCCGCCGCAGCGCCTTCGACGCGGTGGACGCGGGAATCGGGAGGTCTTCCGCCTCCGTGAGGAGGTCGAGGACCGAGTCCCGGACCAGGAGCGCCATGCGATACGCCTCACGCGTGTCGCCCTGCTTGTGGAGTCCGTGCGCGCGCGCGAGGTCGTTCTTGAGGCCGTTGTAGCGCTTCCAGATCGACGGGCTCGCGCCCTGGTCGAACACCTCGAGCGCGAGCGTGAGCGCCTCGCCCGCGCGATCGATCGTGCGCGCCACGTACGCTGGATCCTCTTCGAGCGGCCCGACCATCACCGCGGCCTCGCGCGCGAGCGTTCTCGCCTCGAGGGTCAGCCGGCTCGACCGGGCGAACTGGCTCTCCTCGAACGCTTCCCTCGCCTCGCGCTCGCGCTTCATCGCCTCCACGAAGCGGTCCTGCGCCCCCGAATTTCCCGATCGGTGGATCTTGGCCCGGAGGACCCGGATCAGCCGGTTGGTGTGGAGGAGATCCTGCTCGAGCCGTTCCTGCTCGGTGGGGGAGCTGGTCGCGAGCTCGAACCCGCCGGGGTGGAACGGGGAGGAAGACAAGGGGCCGACGGCCTGCGATGGTGCGGTCTCAACGGCCGGTCTGGCCGTGCGGCCCCAGGGTTGGCTAGCGGCTCGCGGGTGCTCCGCGGGTCCCACGAACGTCCCCGAGACGAGGACGCACGCGAGCGACAGGGCGATACGCGCTCGGTTCATGCGCTCCGGTCCGGCGGCGGTCAGGGATCAAGGGGAGGCGAGGTACCGGCGAGGCAGTGCATGCGCGCTGAAAAGGCAAGGGATGTGCCCCGCCCCGCGACCGCGACAGTAGCCGTGGACGGGACGCTCGATCTCGTTGCATGGAGCGGTCCTGGGGGCTCGCGGAAGGACTGGCGCCGGCGCGGGCGGTCGCGGCGGGCGCCGTTCGTATACCGGCAGGTACTTGCGTCTGTACCGATTCGCTCAGGTCTGCCCGGCGGTCTCGCTCGTCTCGGGCTCGGGGCCGCCGATCGGGATTCCGTGGCTCTCCATGCGCGAGTAGAGCGCCCGGCGGGAGATCCCGAGGAGCGACGCGGCCTTGGTCTTGTTTCCCTGCGCGCGGTCGAGCGCCTCCCGGATGAGCCGCTTCTCGATCTGCTCGAGGCTCAGGCCGAGCGAGAGGAGATCGGCCGGATCGGCGGCGTGGCGGCTTCGTCCGAGCGGGAAGTGGTGGCGCTCGATCTCTCCGCCCGGGCCCGCCAGGATGCACGCGCGCTCGATCAGGTTCTGGAGCTCGCGGATGTTCCCGGGGAAGTCGTAGTTCCGGAGGTACTCGAGCGCGTTCGGGGTCAGCTCGGACATGGTGCGCTCCTGGAGCAGGAGGAAGTGCTCGACGAGAGCCGGAATGTCCTCACGGCGCTCGCGCAGCGCCACGAGACGGATCGGGAACACGCTGAGGCGGTAGAAGAGGTCCTCGCGGAAGCGACCCTGGTGGATCATCTCCTCCAGGTCCCGGTTCGTGGCCGCCAGGATACGCACGTCGGCGCGCCGCATGTCCTCGCCGCCGACGCGGACGTAGGTGCGATCTTGGAGCACGCGGAGAAGCTTCACCTGCACGCTCTGCGGCAGCTCGCCGATCTCGTCGAGGAACACGGTGCCGCCCTCGGCGATCTCGAAGCGCCCCGGCTTCGTCCGGATCGCGCCGGTGAAGGCGCCCTTCTCGTGCCCGAAGAGCTCGGACTCGAGGAGCGTCTCGGGAAGCGCGCCGCAGTTGACCGGCACGAACGGCGCGTCCGCGCGGTGGCTCGCGGCATGGATCGCCTGGGCGAACACTTCCTTCCCCGTGCCGCTCTCTCCCAGGAGGAGCACGTTCGCGTCGGTCGTCGCCACGCGCTCGGCGAGGGAGAGCGCGTCGCGCATCGGCGGGCTCGATCCCACGATCGAATCGAAGTGGTGGAGGTGGATCTGCTCGCGAAGGCTCTCGATCCGTCCCTTGAGGACGGTGGACTCCTGGCGGAGCTTCCGGTTGTCCAGGACCTGCCGCACGCGCACCGGAAGCTCCTCGAGGATGTTGTCCTTCATGATGTAGTCGGTCGCGCCCTCCTTCATCATCTGGACCGCCTCGCGCGTGTCGGCGAACGCGGTCATGAGGATGACGTCCGGCTGGTAGCTCTGCGCGCGCGCCTCGCGGAAGACCTGCGCGCCGCTCGCCCCGGGCATGCGCATGTCCGAGATCACGAGATCGAAGGGGCGCGCCTGGATCTCGTGGATCGCGGCGTCCCCCCCGAGCGCGACGGAAACTTCGTAGCCCGCCTCGGCGAGGGTGGTCTCGATGAGGCGGAGGAGGTTCTCCTTGTCCTCGGCAACCAGGATGCGTTCGCTCATGGTGTCAGCCTTCCAGGGGTAGCCGGACCTCGAACAGGGCGCCGCCCTTCGGCGCGTCCCCAACTGTAACCGATCCGCCGTGCTCCGAGACGATCCGATCCACGAAGGCGAGGCCCAGGCCCGTCCCCTTCGCGCGGGTCGTGAAGAAGGCGTCGAAGACCTTTTTCCGGATGTCCTTGGGGACGCCGGGCCCCGTGTCCTCGAACTGGATGCGGACCTCGTCTCGTTTCTCGACCACCCGGATGTGGAGCGTTCCCCCATCGGGCATCACGTCGCGCGCGTTCAACGCGAGATTCAGGAACACGTGGTGCATCGCGAGCGGATCCCCCAAGAGGTGGATCCCGTTCTCGCCCTTCCATTCGAGCGACATCGACACGTTGGCCCGGTCCAGCTCGACGCGAAGGATGTCGAGCGACCGCTCGAGCACGGGGCGGAGCTCGAACTCCTGCGGCTCGAGGTTCGGGCGCCGCGAGAGGTGGAGAAAGTTCTGAACGAACGCGCTCATGCGGTTCACTTCCTCGTCGATCATCCCGAGCATCATCTTCCGTTCCTCGGGCTTCAGCTGGTCGTACTTCTGGAGCCGTGACGAGGCTCCCCGGAGCACCGCGAGCGGGTTCCGGATCTCGTGCGCCACGCCGGCCGAAACCTGTCCGATCGAGGCGAGGAGATCGGTGTGGCGCATGTTCTCCTCGATCTTCGAGAGATGCTCCGCCGTCCGCTGGAACCCGAAGAAAATGGCCACGACCAGGATCGTCAGGACCCCCGCCGCGCCGTAGAGCGTGTTCCGGACCTGCTGGAGCGGCTGGAACGCTTCCGAGCCTCCTTCCACCGCCACCGCTCCGATCACCGAGCCCTCGGGACCCATGACCGGAGCGTAGGCCGAACGCAGGTACTCGCCGTCCTTCCGGTAGAGCTTGGAGAACGTGCTCTGTCCGATGAGGGCCCGGGTCAGATGCCCCGTCTCGAGCAGCAGCACCTCCGGCTCGAACGCGAACGGGTCGTGGAGCCGGAGCAGCACGCGGCGGTCGCTGTCCACGAGAACGATGTTCGAGAGTCCGGACGTCGCGGCCAGCCGGTTCCACTCGTAACGGACCGCGTCCGCGGCTTCCTGCGCGTCCATGCGGAGCGTGAAGTCGGCGAACGCCGTGTCCGCGGCGGCGCTGTCCACCTCGGCGCTGGCGAGGAGCGCCACGTGCTCCGGCTCCACGAGGAGCGCGGCGATGTGGGCGGTCCCCTGGAGCCGCTTCCCCAGCTCCTGATCGAGGACCGTTTGCGACCGGTTGACCGCGCCGCCAAGCGTGATGTTCACCGCCAGGACGAGTCCCACGATGAAGACGAACGTCCACACGATGCGTGGACGGATGTTCTTGCGGGGAAACATGGGCGAGTGCGGGGGTTCCGCCTGAGAATGGTCCCACGGCGCCCCCCCTATGTCAACGCGCGCAGGCTGTGCTAGCGTGCGGCGTACCACATGCGACGGCACGTCACCCCGGTCCTCCTGGGGATCGTCTCGGGGCTTCTGGGCGGCCTGATGGGCGTGGGAGGCGGCATCGTCCTCGTTCCCCTCCTCGTCCACGGGGTCCGCATGGGCCAGCACGAGGCCCAGGGCACGTCGCTGGCGTTCGTCATCGCGACGGCCCTGGTCGCGGTCCTCCCCTACTACGGGAACGAGCGGCTCGATCTGGCGCTGGCGGCGGCGCTGACGGCGGGCGCCGTGCCCGGAGTCATGCTGGGCTCGCGGCTCGCCGCGCGCACGCCCGCGCGGACGCTCCGGATCGCGTTCGGCGTCTTCATCCTCGCGATCGCGATCCGCATCCTGGTGGCGCCGCCGCTCGGCGAAGGGGCCGCGGGGCCGTGGCCGCTCGTCTGGAACGTGGCGGCCGGACTCGGCGTGGGCGCGCTCGCGGGGCTCCTCGGGGTTGGAGGAGGGACGATCCTCGTGCCGCTCCTCGTGCTCGGCCAGGGCGTGGACCAGCACACGGCCCAGGGGATCTCGCTCCTCATGATCGTGCCGGTGGGGATCGTGGGGGTGTGGAGCTACGCGCGCGAGGGGCGGCTTCCATCGGACCGGCTGCCCGCGCTCCTCCTGGGAGGAGCGGCCGGCGGTCTCCTGGGAGCGCTCCTCGCGCACCGCACGGACGCCCCCACCCTGTCCCGGCTCTTCGCCCTCTTCCTGATCGCCGTCGCGGCGCAAATGATTTTCCGACGACCTCGTGCTACGGTGCCCCATTCCGCCGCGTCCACAGGAGGATCCGCATGAGCCTGTCGCTCCGCCTCGCCGCTTCCCTTTCGCTCCTCGTTTCGCTCGCCGTCGCGGGGTGCTCCTCGCGGTACGACGCCGCGACACGCGCCCGATTCGACAACCTGACGCAGCGGCACTTCCGGGCCGCCTACGCCTTCAATCCGTCGTTCGCCACCTACTGGGGAGTCCACGACTACGACGACTCCCTCGAGAACTGGAACGCGGAGACGATCGCGGCGGAGGGGAACCGGCTGCGCCAGGTGCTCGAGGAGCTCGAGACGATCGACCCGAAGGGGCTCGACGACACCACGCGGATCGACTACGACCTCTTCCGCTCCGGCGTGAGCCAGAGTCTCTACGAGCTGACGGAGATGCGCGGCTGGCAGAAGGACCCGGGGCAGTACAACTTCGGGTTCATGCTCGAGTCGATGATCGCGCGGAACTTCGCTCCCCCGGAGCAGCGGCTGCGCTCGCTCACGACTCGCTTGCGGCACGTGCCGCGGCTCTTCGCGAACGCGCGGGCGAATCTCGAGAACCCGCCCGCGATGTTCACGGAGTTCGCCGCCGGGGATCTGGACGGCACGATCTCGTACCTCGAGAACGACGTCTCGAAATCGTTCGCGTCGGTGACCGATCCCGCCCTCCGGAAGGACTTCGAGGAGGCGAAGGCCGGCGCGATCGCGGCCACGAAGGAATTCGCGGCGTGGCTCCGGAGCGACCTCCAGCCGCGGAGCACCGGGAGCTTCGTGATCGGCGAGGACGCGTACCGGAAGCGGCTCCTCTACGGGGAGCTCATCGAGATGCCGCTCGACTCCATTCTCGCGATCGGCCAGCGCGAGCTGGACCGCTTGAAGGTCCGTTCGGCGGGCGCGGCCCGGAAGATCGACCCCGCGGCTCCGCTCGACTCGATCGTGGCCCGGATGCGGCGCGACCATCCGACGGCGGACAGCCTGCTCCCCTACGTCGTGGCCCTGAGCGAGAGCGCCCGCGCGTTCACCATCCGGTCGGGGTTCATCGAGATCCCGTCGGAGGTGCGCGCCACCGTTCGTCCCACGCCCGAGTTCGCCGCGAGCCGCTCGTTCGCGAGCTTCGACGGACCGGGACCGTTCGAGACGAAGGCGACGGATGCCTTCTACAACGTGACGCTGCCGAACAAGACGTGGACGCCCGAGCGGGTCGAGGAGCATCTCCAGGGCTACAGCCGCTGGACGCTTCCGTCGGTCACGGTGCACGAGGTCTACCCCGGCCACTACACCCACTTCCTGTACGCGCGGCGCGCGCCGACCCTGGTGCGGAAGGGGATCGGCTCGGGCGCGTTCGGCGAGGGATGGGGGCTCTACACGGAGGAGGCGCTCCTCGACGCGGGGTTCGGCGGCGGCGATCCGCGCGTCGAGTTCGGCGTGATGCGCTGGGCGCTCATCCGTGCCTGCCGGCTCCAGGTGGGCATTCGCGTCCACACGCGCGGGATGACGATCGAGGAGGGAACGCGGTTCTTCGTGGAACACGCCGGCATGGAACCGGCGAACGCGGAACGCGAGGCGTTCCGCGCGGCGTTCGATCCGATGTACAGCATCTACACGATCGGGGCGCTCCAGATCCGGAAGCTCCGGGACGACGTCGCGCGGGAGCAAGAGGGCTCGTTCGACCGCGCGAAGTTCCACGCGACGATCCTGTCCCAGGGCTCGCTCCCGGTCGTGCTGCTCCGGCGCATGATGCTGAAGGAGGAGGGCGCTTCGCTCTGACGACCGCGCGGACGCGGCTCCTCCTCGCGCTCCACAGCCCTTCCCCGCCGTGGAGGATTCCGGACGCGGACGTGGAGGCGCTCCGGCGCGACTTCTCCACCGTCGAGATCGTGAAGGCGGACTCGCCCGAGGAGCTGGATCGGAACGCGGGCGAGGCGGACATTCTCTTCTCGTGGGCGATCGGCGATGCCTTGATGGCGCGCGCCGGGCGGCTGGCTTGGCTCCACTCGCCCGCGGCGGGCGTGGGCTCGTATCTCACCCCGAGCTTCCTCGCGCGGAACGTTCCGTTCACGAATTCGCGCGGCGTCCACGCGATCCCGATCGCGGAGCACGTGATGGGTCTGCTGACCGGGCTCGCGCGCGGACTTCGCCATGCGGTCGTGGAGCAGACCACGACCGGAATGCGGCGGGAGAGCTGGTGGGACCGCGTTCCGGAGGAGCTCTTCGGGAAGACCCTCGGACTCTACGGGTACGGCGCGATCGGACGCGAGGTCGCGAGGCGGGCGGCCTCGTTCGGGATGCGCGTCGTGGCGCTGCGACGCCGCGCGGAGCGGCCGCCTTCGTGGGATCCGGAGCTCCTCGCCGCGATCGGGCTTCCCGTGGAGGAGCCCCGGGTGGACGCGGTGCTCGGACCGGGCGACCTGGACCGGCTGCTCGCGGAGTCCGACGCGCTCGTCGTGACGGCGGCGCTCACAAAGGAGACCGAAGGCGCGATCGACGGTCGCGCGCTCGCGCGCTTGAGGCGCGGAGCGTGGGTCGTGAACGTGGCGCGGGGGAAGATCATCCGCCAGGCGGATCTGGTGGAGGCGCTCCGGTCCGGTCATCTGGGAGGCGCGGGGCTGGACGTCTTCGAAAGCGAGCCCTTGCCGGCCGAGAGCCCTCTTTATACTCTCGGGAACGTGCTCCTCACGCCCCACGTATCCGGACTCTCGCGAGGCTTCTGGCCGCGGGAGATGCGCCTCTTCCGCGCGAACCTGACGCGTTTCTTGAAGGGGCGCCCTCTGTTGAATCTCGTCGACACGTCCCGGGGCTACTGAGGGACCACACCCGAGGGTACGCGCGATGGCACGTCCGCTCATCGGCATCGCACCGAACTACCGGCTGAAGCAGAAGCGCGGCGACAGCTACGTCCTCGACGCGAACTACGTGAAGCTGGTTCGGGAGAGCGGCGGGCAGCCGGTGATCCTGCCGCTGGTGGAGACGCTCGAGGAGGCGCGCGAGACGGTCGGACGGCTGGACGGGCTCCTGCTGTCCGGCGGCGGGGATCTCGATCCGTCGCGCTACGGACAGGGCGTGCGGCGGACCGATCAGCTCGGAGCGCCCGCGCGGAACATGTCGGATCTGTTCCTGGCGAGGGCGGCGCAGGAGCGCGGCACGCCGACGCTGGGCGTGTGCCTCGGCGTCCAGGTGATGAACGTGGAGTTCGGCGGCACCCTGCTGCAGCACCTCCCCGAGGACGTGCCGGGCTCGCTGAAGCACGAGGAGGACGACGAGGAGCACGAGACGCCGGAGCATTCCGTGACGGTGGAACCGGGGACGCTCCTGGCGAAGATCCTCGGCTCGGCGACCGCGGTCGTGAACTCGTTCCATCACCAGTCGGTGGCGAAGGTCGCGCCCGGATTTCGCGTCGCGGCGAAGAGCGAGGACGGCGTGATCGAGGCGATCGAGCGTCCGGATCTCCCCTTCTACGTCGGCGTGCAGTGGCACCCCGAGCGCATGCTCGAATCGCCGGTGACTCGAAAGCTCACGGGAGCGTTCGTGGACGCGGCTCGGGGGGCGGCGGTGCGGGGATGAGCCCGTCCCCGCGGGGACGACGCGACGGAGTCGCCGTGGCTGCTCTCGTGGCCGCGGTTGCCGCGCTCACCCTGTTGCTCTCTCCCGGCCGGCTTGCGATGGCGGCGGACGAAGCAAAGCCCTCGGCGCCCGGCACCCAATCCGCGAAGGCCGACCCCTGGAAGC
This sequence comes from Candidatus Eisenbacteria bacterium, assembly GCA_035712245.1. Classification (GTDB taxonomy): domain Bacteria; phylum Eisenbacteria; class RBG-16-71-46; order SZUA-252; family SZUA-252; genus WS-9. Next base: position 14,253 of record DASTBC010000152.1, on the reverse strand, counting down.
CCCTGCGCTATTTCGTCGGATCCTGGACCGGGACGGCCAAGGGGGAGCCCGGCAATGGGGTCGTGAAACGGGAGTACCGGTTCATTCTCGGAGACCGGTTCCTGGAGGCGGTCAACCAGTCGACCTATCCCCCGCAGGACGCGAATCCGAAGGGCGAGGTGCACGAGGATCGAGGCATGTTCAGCTGGGACCGGGCGCGGCGCCGCTTCGTCCTGCGGCAGTTCCACGTGGAAGGCTTCGTGAACGAGTACGTCGCCGACAGCCTCGGGGCGGACGCGGAACGCATCGTGTTCACGACGGAATCGATCGAGAACATCCCCGCCGGCTTCCGCGGGCGCGAGACGTACCGCATCCTGGGACCCGACGAGTTCGTGGAGCGCTTCGAGATCGCCGAGCCCGGCAAGGAGTTCGCGCTCTACTCGGAGACCGTGCTGAAGCGCATGAAGTAGTTCTTCCGTAGGTTGACACCATGAGCAAGCGGGACCACTGGGAACGCGTGTACGGCCAGAAGGCCCCGGACGAGGTGAGCTGGTATCGTCCCCACCTCGATCGATCGCTGACGTTCCTCGAGAGCGCCGGTCTCGCCTTGGACGCGGCCATCCTCGATGTGGGCGGCGGCGCTTCGACGCTGGTTGACGATCTGCTCCGCCGCGGGTTCACGCGCGTGAGCGTGCTCGATCTGTCGCGCACCGCGATCGAGAAGGCCAAGAAGCGCCTCGGAGCCGAGGCCGACCGGGTCACCTGGATCACGGGCGATGTCACCGAGATCGAGCTGCCCGAGCACGCCTACGACTTCTGGCACGATCGCGCCGTGTTCCACTTTCTCACCGACGAGGAGGCCCGGCGGCGCTACGTCGCGCAGGTCCGCCGCGCGCTGAAGCCGAACGGCCACATCGTCGTGGCGACCTTCGGGCCCGAAGGCCCGGAGAAGTGCAGCGGTCTTCCGGTCATGCGGTATTCGGCCGAGGGCATCCACGGCCAGTTCGGGGACGAGTTCCGCAAGGTCGGCAGCGACCGGGAGGTCCACACGACTCCGTGGGGGACGGAGCAGGAATTCGTGTACTGCTACTGCCGCATGCCGGGCTAGGCGGCGCTCACCACCCGTACTTCTTCTTGATCGCGAGGATCTGATCCAGGTGGTTCAGATCGTGCCCGGCGATCAGCTCCAGGGTCCGCTGCACGCTCTCGTTTCCGCGCTCGTTGTGCCTTCCGTACCGCTCCCACGTCTTCCGGGGCATCGACTGGATCAGATCGAGGTTGATCCGCCGGAGCGTCTGGATCTGCTCCATCATCTTCGCCGGATTCCGGCGCGCGTGGCCGAGCTCCACGGCCCACGTGTGCTGGTCGTAGCCCTGGATCGGCGAGCCGGGCTGCGCCAGGGCGACGCGGTAGCGGTAGCCGTACACGATCTCCGTGTCCACGAGATGGCCCAGGATCTCGGCGATGCACCACTTTCCTTCTGCGGGGCGCTTCCTCATCTGCGCCCGCGTGAGGCCGCGGATCGCCCGCGCCACCTTCGAGGGGCCCGTCTTCATGAGCCGGATGGGGTCACGGCCGGCCCGGTAGGAATCGATCTTCTCCACGTAGGCCACGATCTCGGGGTCGAGCCTTCCGGTGGCCTCGAGCGTGGCCGCGTAGGCGGCGCTGGGTGAATTCACGGCCCGGGCCGCTCCCCCCCGCGCCATCCGGAGAACCCGTCCGGGCGGTACCTTTGTACCTGTTTTCACAAGCCCCCCCTTTTGTTAGAGTCCATCGCTCATGAGTCGAGATCGCCGCATGGTAGCGCAATGAAGATCGGCATTCCTCGGGAATCCGGGGCGGGCGAGCGCCGCGTCGCGGTCACGCCGGAGGGCGTGAAGCAGCTCCGGGCCGCGGGCGCCGAGGTGCTCGTCGAGACCGGAGCCGGCGCGGGCGCCTTCCACGGCGACGACGCCTACACGGCCGCGGGCGCGACGATCGCGAACGGGCCCGGGCCCCTCTGGTCGGACTCCGACGTCATCCTCAAGATCCAGCCGCCCCTTCCCCATCCGACGCTCGGCAGGAACGAAGCGGATCTGGTGAAGGAGCGCGGCGTCCTCGTCTGCATGCTCCGTCCGTTCAGCAACCTCGACGCGGTCCGCACCCTCGCGGCGCGGAACGTCTCGAGCTTCTCGATGGATCTGATCCCGCGCACCACGCGCGCGCAGCGGATGGACGCGCTCTCGTCGATGGCCACGGCCGCCGGGTACAAGGCGGTGCTCCTGGCCGCGACCACGGCGCCTCGCTTCTTCCCGATGCTCGTGACCGCGGCGGGCACGGTCGCCCCCGCGCGCGTGCTCATCGTCGGCGCCGGCGTCGCGGGGCTCCAGGCGATCGCGACGGCGCGCCGGCTGGGCGCGGTGGTCGAGGGCTACGACATCCGCCCCGCGGCGCGCGAGGAGGTCGAGAGCCTGGGCGCGACGTTCGTGGGGCCGAAGCTCACGGCCGAGGAGACGCAGGACGCGGCGGGCTACGCGAAGCAGCTCTCCGCGGAGGCCCGTGCGAAGGCGCAGGAGCTCCTTCTCGCGCGAATCCCGCACGCGGACGTGATCATCACGACCGCGCGCGTGCCCGGGCTCCCCGCCCCGAAGCTCATCCCCGCGGACGCGGTCGCGAAGATGAAGCCCGGATCGGTGATCGTGGACCTCGCGGCCGACATGGGCGGGAACTGCGAGCTGACCGCGCCGGGAGCCGACGTGGTGAAGCACGACGTGACGATCCACGGGCCGATCCGGCTCGCGGCGACGATCCCGATCCACGCCAGCCAGATGTACTCGCGGAACATCACGGGTCTCGCGCTCCTCATGATCCAGAAGGGGGCGCTGGCGCTGAACTTCGAAGACGACATCGTGCGCGACACGTGCGTCACGCACGAGGGAAAGGTCCTCCACGGGCCGACGCGGGAGCGGATCGAAGGGTCCGCGGGCGCGGGGGCGGCCGGCGGCGGAGCCGCCAGGAGCGGCGCATGATCGAAGCCCTGCTGAACGACCTCACCGTCTTCATCCTCGCGATCTTCGTCGGCTACGAAGTGATCTCGAAGGTGCCGGTGATCCTCCACACCCCGTTGATGTCCGGGACGAACGCCATCCACGGCATCGTCCTCGTGGGCGCGATCCTCGTCCTGGGCGGCGCCGACTCGACGCTCGCTCAAATCGTGGGGTTCCTCGGGGTCGTGCTGGGCACGATCAACGTGATCGGCGGCTTCCTGGTCACGGACCGCATGCTCCAGATGTTCCGGAAGAAGCCGGGCGAGCGCGAGCGCTGATGGACAAGATCTGGATCGACGCCGCCTACCTCGTCGCCTCGGTTCTCTTCATCCTGGGAATCAAGGGACTTTCCTCGCCGAAGACGGCGCGGCGCGGGAACCAGATGGCGGCGGTCGGGATGCTGATCGCGGTCGTCGTGACGCTCCTGGACCGCGCGATCCTCTCCTACGGGCTGATCCTCGCGGGAATCGCCGTGGGCGGCGTGATCGGAACGGTCGCCGCGCGCACCGTGACGATGACCGCGATGCCTCAGATGGTGGCCCTCTTCAACGGCTCGGGAGGCGGCGCCGCGGCGCTCGTCTCCTCGCTCGAGTACCGCCACCTGATCGAGACCCCGGGCGGCATGGACCCGGTGAGCGGCGTGAGCATCCTCCTGGGCGCGCTGATCGGCGCGATCTCCTTCTCGGGAAGCGTCGTCGCGTTCGGGAAGCTCCAGGGGATCTTCACCGAGAAGGCGGTGACCTACCCGGGCCAGAAGATCGTGAACGCGCTCCTCGTGCTCTTCATCCTCGGACACGGCGGCATGGTGCTCGCCGGCGTGGGGGGCGAGCCCGCGTTCCTCGCGTTCCTCGGCGGAGCGCTCCTCCTCGGCGTGCTCGCGGTGATCCCGATCGGCGGCGGCGACATGCCCGTCGTGATCTCGCTCCTGAACTCGTTCACCGGGCTCGCCACGGCGGCGACCGGCTTCGCGCTCCACAACGACGTCCTCATCATCAGCGGCACGCTGGTCGGGGCGTCGGGAACGCTCCTCACCTATCTCATGTGCAAGGCCATGAACCGGCCGATCACGAACGTGCTCTTCGGCGCCTTCGGGGCCGGCGCTCCTTCGGGGGCGGCGGGCGCCGGCGACGGCGGACGCGCGGCGGCGCTGGCGGGCCAGAGCGTGCGCGACGTGTCGGTCGAGGACGCCGCGACCATCCTCGGGTACGCGCAGTCGGTGATCGTGGTTCCCGGGTACGGGCTCGCGGTGGCCCAGGCGCAGCACGCGGTGCGCGAGCTGGCGGACCTGTTGAAGACCCGAGGCATCACGGTCCGGTACGCGATCCATCCGGTGGCGGGACGCATGCCGGGACACATGAACGTGCTCCTGGCCGAGGCGAACGTCCCCTACGACGAGCTGAAGGACCTCGACGAGATCAATCCCGACTTCGAGCGCGCGGACGTCGCGCTGGTCGTGGGCGCGAACGACGTCGTGAACCCCGCCGCGCGCACCGACACCTCGAGCCCGATCTACGGCATGCCGATCCTGGACGCCGACAAGTCGAAGCACATCATCATCATGAAGCGGAGCATGAAGCCCGGGTTCGCCGGGATCGAGAATGAGCTCTTCTACGACGCGAAGGCGATGATGCTCTTCGGCGACGCCAAGGACTCGATCACGAAGCTCGTCCAGACGCTGAAGACGCTGTAGCTCCGCCCGTTCCACGCACCCGGCATGCCCCGCGGGCGGTACGCGCGATCCTTCCCGACCGGCCCAGCCCAATCCGAGTGTGATCCACGTCACACAACGGCGCCCTCCTGTAACGAACCGTCGGACCCGGAGACTAAGCGAAAGACAACCCATCCTACCGATTCGCACCAGCGAGCCCCGGCGTCCCGCACGAGACCGCCTGGCTCCGGAGGTCCGCCATGCCTCGAAACCGGCTCCCGATTCGCCGCTTTCTCGTCGCCCTCGCCCTCACGCTCACAACGCTGACTTCCGTCGGCTGGCCCCGGGTCTCGGACGCGGAGCCCCAGGCCTTCCACCATATCGAGATCAACAAGCTCCTGGTCGGCTACAACGGGAACATGAACATCCAGGCGGTCGAGTTGAAGCTGATCAGCGCGGGCGAGGTCTTCGTCGCCGGCGCGTTCATTGCGGTGTACGACTCCGTTGGGGATCCGGTGGCGACGCTGGGCACCTTCGCGAACAATGTCGCTAACGGCTCTGTGGGGGACCGTATTCTGTGCGCGACGGCCGGTTTCGCATCCGCCTTCTCGATCACTCCGGATCTCGTGATCAATCCGGGGATCCCGATGGTGACTGGCCAAGTCTCGTTCGAGACACCCACCTGCCTCATCAACTCACTCCCATACGGGAACGTCCTGGCGCGGGTATCGGGAACCAGCAACGCGACGCCCCTGCCCCCACATGGCGCAACGGTGCTCGTGCGAACGGCGGACAACCCCTTCGTGCCGTCGTGCCCGCTGGCCGAGAACGCCGCGCAGCGATTCCAGCTGCGGGGCGCGGGGAACGCGAGTCCGCATGTGTTCCAGAACAACGCCCGCGACACGGCTCAGGTCTGGACCACCGTCACCTTGGTCGAGCCGGAGCCCGTCCCGCCCGTGGTGAGACGCTTGAGCGCATCCCCCAATCCGTTCACGGCGAGGACCACGGTTCGTCTGCCGGATCGTGCCTCGCGCGTGTCCGTGTACGACGTGAGGGGAAGGCTCGTGAGATCGTGGGAGCCGTCCTCCTATGAATCCGGCGAGCTGGGCGCGGCGGTGCACTGGGACGGCCGCGACGAGGGCGCGCGGCAGCTGCCCTCGGGGCTCTACTTCATGGAAGCGGTCACGACGCAGGGTCCGATTCGCGGGAGAGTGATCCTCCTTCGACAGGGACTTGAGGAGCACCACTCCCACTAGGAACGAAGAAGGGGCACCGACGTCCCCGATGCCCCCTTCGTGCTCTGCCTTGTGAAGGTTCAGTTCGCGGCCACGGTCCCCTTGATCATGTCCATGGGGCACGCGAACCCGATCTCGCCGCTCTCGACGTTCCCGATCGCGACGCGGACGGGCTCGTTCAACGGGAGGTCCTTCGTGATGCCCCGGTCCGCCACGACGATCCCCGTCGCGCAGGTCTGATCGGTCTTCCGCGTCACCACGAGCGTCACCGTGTCGCCCTTCTTCACCTCGATGCGGCTCGGCTCGAAACCCTTGTCCGTGACGCTCACCTGAATTTCCCGGGTCGCGCCGCCCGACTGACCCGAGCATCCCGCGACCACCGCGACGATCAGCACGAGCGCCGCCACCACGATCCAGCGAACTCTCATCTCATCCCTCCTGGTTTGTGGGTTCACCTTCCCTCATGGCATCTCAAAGCTCCACGCGCCTCAGCCGAAGCGCGTTCCAGATCACCGAGACCGAGCTCAGGCTCATGGCCGCGGCCGCCACCACGGGTGTCAGGAGAAGCCCTGTGAATGGATAGAGCACGCCCGCCGCGATCGGCACGCCGAGCGTGTTGTACACGAACGCGAAGAAGAGATTCTGGCGGATGTTTCGCATCGTCGCGCGGCTCAGCTTCCGCGCGCGCGCGATCCCGCGCAGGTCCCCCTTCACCAGGGTGACGCCGGCGCTCTCCATGGCGACGTCGGTCCCGTTTCCCATCGCGATGCCCACGTGGGCCTGCGCGAGCGCCGGCGCGTCGTTGATCCCGTCCCCGGCCATCGCGACGAAGCGTCCCTCGTTCTGGAGCTTCCGGACCACCTCGACCTTCTGGTCCGGCAGCACCTCCGCGAACACGGGCTCGATCCCGAGGACGCGCGCCACCGCCTCGGCGGTGATCCGGTTGTCCCCGGTGAGCATCACGAGCTGGATCCGCTCGGAGCGGAGCGCCCGGACCGCGTCGGGGGTCCCGGGCTTGATCGGATCCGCGACCCCGAGGAGTCCCGCCAGGCGCCCGTCCACGCCGACCAGCATGACGGTTTGCCCTTCCCGCTGGAGCGTCTCCATCCGGGAGCTGAGCCCGTCCACGGCGAGTCCGGCGCGCTCGAACAGGGTGCGATTCCCGAGTACGACGCGACGCCCTCCGACCGTGCCCTCCACTCCCATCCCCGTGCGCGACGTGAAGTCGCGAGGCTCGTCCAGACGGATGCCGCGCTCCCGCGCCCCCGAGACCACGGCGTGCGCCAGCGGATGCTCGCTCCCCCGTTCGAGGCTCGCGGCGAGGCGGAGAAGCTCGGACTCGCCGAGCCCGTCTCCCGTCGTCTCGCTGGTCGTAAGGCGCGGCCGCCCCTCGGTGAGCGTGCCGGTCTTGTCCACGACGAGCGTGTTCACCTTCCGGAGGGTTTCGATCGCCTCGGCCGTCTTGAAGAGGACACCCACGGTCGCGCCCTTCCCCGAAGCGACCATGATCGACATGGGGGTCGCGAGGCCGAGCGCGCAGGGGCACGCGATGATCAGGACCGAGATCGCGTTCACGAGGGCGTACGCGAGCCGCGGCTCGGGACCCCACAGCGCCCAGGCCATGAAGGTGAGCGCGGCCACCGCGACGACGATCGGAACGAAGTACCCCGCCACCTGGTCCGCGAGTCTCTGGATCGGAGCCCGGCTTCGCTGCGCCTCCGCGACCATCCGGACGATCCGCGCGAGGAGCGTCTCCGATCCCACGCGCTCGGCCCGCATCACGAGCGACCCGGTCGTGTTCACGGTGGCGCCGATCAGCCGGTCCCCGGCCGCCTTCTCCACGGGCATCGACTCCCCGGTGACCATGGATTCGTCCACGGCGCCCGTTCCCTCCACGACCACGCCGTCCACGGGGATCTTCTCGCCGGGACGCACGCGCAGGACGTCGCCGGGCACGACCTGCTCGAGCGGGATGTCCTCCTCGATCCCGTCCTGGCGGATCGCGCGCGCCGTCTTGGGTGCGAGCCCGAGGAGCGAGCGGATCGCGGCGCCGGTGCGGCTCCGCGCGCGCAGCTCGAGCACCTGTCCGAGGAGCACGAGCGCCGTGATCACCGCCGCGGGCTCGAAGTAGACCGCCACGCGGTCGGCCGCGTCGCGGAACGCCATCGGGAAGATCCCCGGCGCGAGCACCGCGACCACGCTATATCCGTAGGCGGCCCCCACCCCGAGCGCGATCAGCGTGAACATGTTCAGGTTCCGCGTGCGGAGGGACTCCCATCCGCGCACGAGGAGCGGCCACCCGCACCAGAGGACGATCGGGGTGGCGAGAGCCATCTCGATCCAGTGCCGGAGATTCGAGTGCCCGAACGCGCCGAGGGGGTGCCCCGGGAGCAGATCCCCGAGCATCAGGAGCAGGATCGGAGCGCCGAAGAGCACCGACACGCGGAAGCGGCGCGTCATGTCGGCGAGCTCGGGATTCTCCGGCTCCTCGAGGGAGATCGTCATCGGCTCGAGGGCCATGCCGCAGATGGGGCAGCTGCCGGGCCGGTCCCGCACGATCTCGGGGTGCATGGGACAGGTCCACTGCATGGGCTCGCCGCGCTCGGCGGCGGCCGCGGCCATGGCCTCGTGCTCGCCCTGCATTCCCGCGGCGCCCGGCGATTTCAGATAACGCTCGGGTTCCGCGGCGAATCTCGAGACGCAGCCCTTGGAGCAGAAGAAGTACGTCGTCCCCTCGTGCGTGTGGCTTCCCGCGGCGCGCTCCGGCACGACGTTCATGCCGCACACCGGGTCCTTCACGACCCCCGGCTGAGACGCGGCGTGCTCGTGAGCCGGAGGATGCGCGGCGGCCAGGTCCAGCTTCAGGGCGGCTTTTCGTTCCGGCGCCTTCATGTCGTTCAATGGTACCCCTCTTCCCGTTCATGGCGTCAACATCGGTTGACGAGTTGTAGTTTCTACGATGCGATCGATCTGCCCGGCAAGGAATCTAGGATGCCTCGAAGAATCCCGCTGGCCCACACGAAGGAATTGAACTAATAGTTCCCCACGGCTCGGACCCATAGCGATCTTGCGCGACCCGAGCGCGGCGCGTTCTTACGACACTCCGCTTCCGGACCGGACGGCACCTCTTCGCACCCCGCCTCTTGCCGCCACCGATGCGCCTGCGGCGCGCCGCCTTGCCGCGCGGATCCGGGTTCGGTCCCGGGCTCCCCCGCGCCACGCGCCCCGGCGGCCGGCCGAAGCGCGCGCGACCGATCTCCCGATGCGCGACGTCGGGGACGCTCTCCTTGATCCCATCGTAGTCGGGTCTTCGCGATCGGAAAGGAGACGAATCCGTGCACGCTACCCCAAGAGTACTCGTCGGCCCCGCGGTGTTCGCCGCAAGCATGCTTTGCCTCGCCGCCTCGGTGGAGGCTCACAACTGGGGCTGTTGGAGGCAGCCCAACCGCACCGTCTACGCGTACAACACCGCGGTGCTCAACAGCCAGGCGAACGCGGCGCTCAGCGAGTGGGACACCAAGACCGTTCTGGCGGTGCCGCGCGTCAACTATCACACCGAGATCAGCGTCTTCGACGGGTACTACGGCAACACGGGCTGGGCGGGACTCGCCTCCATCGAGAGCGCGAGCGGCTGCAACATCCTCCACGGACACGCCCGCGTGAACCGTTCGTACAGCTACACGTCGAACGGGTACCGCGGCATCTTCTGTCAGGAGGTCGGCCATCTGTTCGGGCTCGACCACTCCAACGACGGCGGATGCATGGGCGGGGGATATTACTACAACATCAACACGTACTACACCGTCGTGCAGCACAACATCAACGACATCGCGAGCAAGTATTCGGGCGTGCCGCTGGCGCCCGCGGCCCCCGAGGCGATCGCCTCGGAGCCGTCCGGCGCGGCCGTCGTTCCGGCCGCGTTCGGCGGGACGATTCCCGAGGGCCAGACGCGCGCGATCGCGTTCTGGAACGAGCGGCCGAACACCCTCGAGGAGGCCAGGGCGCTCGCCGAAGCGGTCGTGAGCGCGCGGGTGATCGAGGTGCGTCGCGGACCCGACCTGGTGGTTCCGGTGCCCGGTCTCGACGACAACGTCGACCGCATTCCCACCCAGCGAGTCCTCTTCTCGGTGGAGAAGGTGCTCTCGGGAGCGATGAAGGGGCGCGTGTTCGAGCTGTTCCAGACCGGGAACGACGAGTTCACGGTCGCGGAGGATCCGCCGTACGTCTCCGGTGAGCGGTACGTGCTGTTCCTCACGACCAAGGAGCGCGGCACCTACCGGGTCATCGCGCCCGAGGGAAGGCTCAAGATCTCTTCCTCCGGTCTCGCGCCGTCCTCCACGCGGGAGTTCATGTCCGACCTCACGGGCCGGACGGTCGAGGCGCTTGCGGGCGATCTGGCGAAGCCTGCGTCCTCGATGCCGCAGGACGCGTCCGGTCTCCAGCTCCGCCGGAACGCAACCCCCGCTTCGGGGGCCGCGGTGTCCATCTCCTACGCGCTGCCCCAGGCTTCGTCGGTCAAGCTCCGGATCTACGACGTGCAGGGACGTCTCGTGAGGACGCTGGTCGATGGCCCTCAGGAAGGGCCGAGGTGGTACACCCTGGAATGGGACGGAGAGGATCATGCCGGCCGTACCGTCGCGAGCGGAGTGTTCTACGCCCGGCTGGAGACGTCCGCGGGCATGAAGACGCTCTCGATCGCGATCGTGCGGTAACCGAAGCGTCAGGAGGCGTTCTCGCCTCCTGACGATGGGCACGAGGAGGGGCCGCCCCGAATGGCGCGCGTTCGGGCCTGGCCCCTCGTCAATCGACGTGCAAGAAGCAACCGAATGTTAGGTCCTGTGCCTCGCGGCATGGCGTCCGAGGCCGTATCGTGCGAAAACCACATGCAGCAGGAGGTGTGTCATGGTTCGATCCGTTTGGTGCCTTCCTGGAACTCTCCTCGCGGTGCTCGCGATCTCGGTCTCGCCTGGGATTGCAGCCCCCGGTGCATCCGTCCCGAGCTTCCCGCTTCTGGATTCCCACCCCGCCTCACGGACAGACCCCGTCTCTCCGGTCCCGGTCGCCACCGAGTGGACCTTCCTCGGCTGCTGGAAATCGCGTCCGTGGACCGACTGTCTCGACGTCTTCCGATCCCCGGACGGCCGGTTGTGGATCTGCCGAGCCTGCGGAACGACCGGCAAGGCAACGTCGGGTAAGTGCCGCCTGACGACCCAGTCGGAACTGGACAGCGGCACCTGGTGCTCGGCGACGCAGTAGCGGCTCCTCCAGGGGTGAGCGGTGCCGGCGTGACGCCCGCCGGCGCCTTCATCCTGGCTGCCCCAGCGCCGGCGCGCCCGCGCGCTCCGGGAGGTGTTGCCCCTTCCAGGTCGCGAAGATCGCGGGGTAGACGACGAGCTCGAGCACGAACGACGTGATCACGCCCCCGATCATGGGGGCCGCGATCCGCTGCATCACGTCCGACCCGGCGCCGTGCCCCCACATGATCGGAAGGAGCCCGAAGAGGATCGCGCACACGGTCATCATCTTGGGCCGGATCCGGTGGGCCGCGCCCTCGACGATCGCCTCCGTGAGGTCCTCGCGGTCGCGCAGCTCCCCACGCGCGGCGCGGTCCTTGTGCGCGAGCTTGAGATAGAGCAGCATGACGACGCCCGTCTCGGCGTCGAGCCCGGCGAGCGCGATCATCCCCACCCAGACCGCGACGCTCATGTTGTAGCCCAGGACGTAGAGGATCCAGACCGCGCCGACGAGCGAAAACGGCACCGCGAGCATGACGATGGCGGACTCCGTCACCGATCTCAGGTTGAAGTAGAGGAGCCCGAACACGAGGAGGAGCGTGAGCGGCACGACGAACAGGAGCCGCTCCCGGGCGCGCTCGTAGTACTGGAACTGTCCCGCCCACTCGAGGCGGTACCCCGGCGGGAGCTTCACCTCGCGGGCCACCGTCGCGCGTGCGTCCTCGACGTAGGACCCGAGCGGCCGGCCCGCCACGTCCACGGACACGAGCCCGAAGAGCTGCCCGTCCTCGTCGAGGATCATGGGCGGGCCCGTTCGAAACTCGATGGTCGCGATCTGGGCGAGCGGCACCTGGGCGCCCATCTCCGTGGGCACGAGCACGCGACCGAGCGCCTCGGGGTCCTCGCGGAACTCGCGCGCGTAGCGGATGCTGATCGGATATCGCTCGCGCCCCTCGACCGTCTGGGAGACCGTCATCCCACCGACCGCGGCCTCGATGACGTCCTGGACGTCCCCCACGGTGAGCCCGTACCGGGCCGCCGCGGCGCGGTCGATGTCGAAGTCGAGGAAGAACCCTCCGGTGACGCGCTCGGCGAAGGCGCTGCGGGTCCCCTCCACGTCCTTCAGGACGCGCTCCACGTCGATCCCGATCCGCTCGATCGTCGCGAGGTCGGGTCCGAACACCTTCACGCCCACGGCGCTGCGCACGCCGGTCGCGAGCATCTCGTTCCGGGTCTGGATCGGCATCCACCAGATGTTGGGCATGCCCGGGAACCGGACCTTCTCGTCCATCTCCTGGACGAGCTTCTCCCAGGTCATGCCGGGCCTCCACTCGGACTCGGGCTTCAGCGTCACGACGGTCTCCACCATCGAGAGGGGTGCCGGGTCGGTCGCCGTGCGGGCGCGGCCGATCTTCCCGAACACCGTCTTCACCTCCGGCACCTCGCGCAGGCGGCGGTCCATGAGCTGGAGCACCGACGCGGCCTCGGTCTCGGAGATGCCCGGCGGCGCGGTCGGCATGTAGAGGAGCGTTCCCTCGTTCAGGGGAGGCATGAACTCGCTCCCGAGGCTCAGGAACACCGGGATCGCCGTGAGGACGAGGAGGGTCGCGGCCGCGATCACGAGGCCGCGGCGCCGGACCGCGAACCGGACGACGGGAACGTAGGCGTCGATCATGCGACGGGAGACGGGGTGCTCGTGCTCGGGGCGGATCCGGCCGCGGATGAACCACGCGGCGAGCGCGGGCGTGAGCGTCACCGCGAGGAGCGCCGCGAAGAACATCGAGTAGGTCTTCGTGTACGCGAGCGGCTTGAAGAGCCGGCCCTCGGTCCCCTCGAGGGTGAAGATCGGAAGGAAGGAGATCGTGATCACCATGAGCGCGAAGAAGACGGGGCGGCCGACCTCCTTCAGTCCCGCCACGATCGCGTCCTCCCGCCGTCCCGCGCGTCCGCCCGCCTCCCACGCCTCGAGCTTCTTGTGGACGTTCTCCACCATGATGATCGAGGCGTCCACCATCGCTCCGATCGCGACCGCGATGCCGCCGAGGGACATGATGTTCGCGGTGAGCCCCTGGCCCGCCATCGGCAGGAACGAGAGCACGACCGCGATCGGCAGGGTGAGGATCGGGACGAGCGCGCTCCGGAAGTGGAAGAGGAAGAAGACGACGACGAGGCTCACGATCGCCATCTCCTCGAGGAGCGAGCGGCGGAGGTTGCTCACGGCGCTCTCGATCAGCTCGGAACGGTCGTAGGTGGGAACGAGCCGCACGCCGGGCGGGAAGGAGCCCTTCACCTCCTCGAGGCGGCGCTTCACGCCCTCGATCACGCGCAGCGCGTTCTCCTTCTGCCGCATGATCACGATGCCGCCGACGACCTCGCCCTCGCCGTTCAGCTCGGCGATGCCGCGGCGCGGCTCGGGCCCGAGATAGACTTCGCCCAGCTGGTCGATCGTGACCGGGACGCCGCCCTCTCCCACCTTCACGACGATCCCGCGCAGGTCGTCCAGGGACCGGATGTACCCGCGGCCGCGCACGAAGTGCTCGTGCTCCGCGACCTCGAGGACACCGCCCCCGACGTCCCGGTTGCTCTCCTGGATCGCCATCGCGACCTCGCGGAGCGAGACGCCGAAGGACTCGAGCCGCCGCGGGTCGACATCGATCTGGTACTGGCGGACGAAGCCGCCCACCGAGGCGACCTCGGCCACGCCGTCCACGCTCTGGAGCCAGTACCGGAGATACCAGTCCTGGAACGAGCGGAGCTGGCTCAGATCGTTCTGCCCCGTCGTGTCGACGAGCGCGTACTCGAACACCCATCCGATCGCGGTCGCGTCGGGCCCGAGCCGCGGGGTGACGCCCTCGGGGAGGCGACCCTGGAGGGTGGCGAGGTACTCGAGCACGCGGCTCCGCGCCCAGTAGAGGTCGACGCCGTCCTCGAAGATCACGTAGACGAAGGAGTCCCCGACCATGCTGAGCCCGCGCACGTACCGCACTCCCGGCGCGGAGCGGAGCGCGGTGACGATCGGGTAGGTGATCTGGTCCTCGACCAAGTCGGGGCTCCGGCCCATCCACTCGGTCGAGACGATCACCTGCGTGTCGGAGAGATCGGGAATCGCGTCCAGCGGCGTCTCGCGGATC
>DASTBC010000151.1 GCA_035712245.1 Candidatus Eisenbacteria bacterium | reverse complement strand
GACTCGCGATGCGCTCTCCGTCGTGGTGTCGGGTGAGGCCCCCGACGACGAGGTGGTCGACGTCATGACGGGGTCGGAGGCCGCGGACATCCTGGCTTCGGCGGGTGGAGCCTACCTGCCATGACCGGCCCCGAGTCGAGGCCGCCGGACGGAGTCCCGCGTCCCCGCGGCATGTCGCCGCGAATCGGGGCCGCGCTCCTGCTCCTGGCCGTGTTCGTTCTTGGAGCCGCCGCGGGCATTCTCGCCGACCGAAAGCTCGCGCGCCGCGACGGAAGGCCCCGCCAGGAGCGCGAGGGAAGAGTCCCCTCCTGGTTGAATCGTCCGGAGTCGGAACATCGGAAGTACTGGAGCCGGATCCACGACCGGCTGGGGCTCAGGCCCGAGCAGCGTGCCGCCGTGGACACGCTCCTGAGCCGCAGGGCGCGCCAGCTCGAAGCCGCGCGCCATCAGATGGAGCCCGAGATGCTCCGCATCATGCAGGAGACCCGCGCGCAGATCGACAGCGTGCTGACACCGGAACAGAGGCAGAAGCTGGAGGAGATCCGCAAGGAACGCCGCGAGAGGAGAGAGCGGAGGCGATGACGTCACGGAACCAGGACCAGGGAAGGAAGGCACGCGTCACCAGGGCCGCGGTGGTGCTCGTGTTGATGATCGCGCCGACACGCGCGGGTGCGCAGGATCCGGCCGCCACGGCAGCGAACGAGGCCCCGCGCCCGATCACGCTGACGGAGGCGGTATCGCTTGCCGAGAAGAACGCTCCGCGCATGGTGCAGGCTCGCGGCCGTACCCGTCAGAGCGCGGCGCAGGTGCGCTCGGGATACGGCGCGTTCCTGCCGTCCCTCGGGTTCTCGATGTTCGCGAATCGTCAGCTCCCGTCGGAGGGTAGCCGGACACAGGCCGGTCCTGGTGGTGAGATTCAGCCCCTTTCCGACGCGTCCTACGGCTTCACCACCAGCGCCAACATCGACATCTTCAACGGCGGTCGAAGGCTGAACGAGCTCAACCAGGCCAAGGCCACCCAGGACGCGGCGGAGAGCCAGGAGATCGCCGATCGGTTCGGCACCACGCTCGACGCCAAGCAGGCGTACTTCGCGGTGCTCGCGTATCGTGAGGCGCAGATCGCGGCCCAGGCCGGCATCGACGAGGCCGAGCAGCAGTTCCGCGCGGCCGTCGCGCGCGTCCGGGCGGGAAGCTCGACGCGCTCGGATTCCCTCCGTTCGGAGAACCAGCTTCGGAACGCCCGGCTCACCCTGGTCGAGACGCAGAACAACTACGCCGTGGCAAACGCCACGCTCACGCGAATCGTCGGGACGCCGCATCCCGTGACGGCAGCCGCCGAGGACACCCTGAGCCTGGTCGGGATCGCCCTCGGCGAGGCGCAGCTGATCCAGCTCGTCGAGGCGGGGCCCGACGTCCAGGTCGCCGAGGCCGAGCTGGACGCGGCGCAGGCAGGCAAGAGCATCAGCCGCGCGGCGTATTTACCGGAGATCTCGGCGGGTTACTCGTACCGCGGCAGCGGAACGGACAGCCAGTTCGGGTTCGGCGACGACGACTTCAGCTACAACGGATCCCTGGGTCTCAACTTGAGCTTCCCCATCTTCGATCAGTTCCGCCGCGAGGAGCAGCGCGTCCGGGCTAACGTTGCCGCGGAAAACGCCGAGGCGAACCTGCGCGATACACGCCTGGCCGCACGGGAGAACCTGGCGACGTTCCTCGGAGCGTACCGGACTGCCGAGCAGCGCGTATTCGCTCAGACCGCAACCCTGAGCACCGCCGAGGAGGATCTCCGCGTCCAGCAGCGCCGCTATCAGGTTGGCGCGTCCACGCTGCTCGACCTCCTCACGTCGCAGGCCGCGGTCAACGATGCACGCGAAGCTCTCATCCGTGCTCGATTCGACCAGCGGGTGGCCAAGGCGCAGCTGGAAGCGCTCGTCGGCCGCCCGCTCTAAGGGGTCCACCATGGCGAACGGGAAACGGAAGGGAATCCTGCGTCTCTCGCGCGGACGCGCGATCGCGATCGCGGCCGGCGTGCTGGCGCTCGTGCTGGTCGTGCTCTTCGCGGGGCGCGGGAAGAAGAAGGTCGAGACGACGGTGCCGACCATGGCGGTGGAGCGGCGGGACATCGTCGTGACCGTCGAGGCGAACGGCGCCATCGAGCCCATCAACGTCGTCGAGGTGAAGTCCAAGGCCTCCGGACAGATCATGCAGATGCCGGTCGAGATCGGATCGGAGGTGCGTGCCGGACAGCTCCTCGCCCAGATCGATCCACGCGACGTTCGAAACCAGTACAACCAGAGCCGCGCGGCGCTCCAGGCGGCGCAGGTCCAGTCCGAGGTGACCGAGTCGCAGAAGCGCCGCTCCGATCAGCTCTTCGGGGAAGGGGTCATCACGGCGCAGGAGCACGAGACCGCGGTCCTCGCGGCCGAGAACGCGAAGTCGTCCCTCGTTCGCGCGCGCACCGATCTCGACATCGCCCGGCAGCGTCTCGAGGACGCGACCGTGCGCGCGCCGGTCGCGGGCACCATCATCGAGAAGCCGGTCTCCGTGGGTCAGGTCATCTCGTCGGCGACCTCGTCCGTGAGCGGCGGCACCACGCTCCTCAAGATGGCGGATCTCAACCGAATCCGTCTACGCGCGCTCGTGAACGAGACGGACATCGGGAACGTGAAGCCCGGACAGCCCGCGACCGTGCTCGTCGACGCGTATCCCGACCGCCAGTTCCGAGGCCAGGTGGAGAAGGTGGAGCCGATGGCCCTCGTGGAGCAGTCGGTGACCATGTTCCCGGTGCTCGTGTCGCTGTCCAACGAGGAAGGCCTCCTCATGCCCGGGATGAACGGCGAGGTCACGGTCATGGTCGAGGAGCAGAACGACGTGCTCGCGGTGCCGGTCGACGCAGTGCGGAACGCGCGCGAGGCCGCCGACGCGGGCGAGGCGCTCGGACTCTCCGCCGACCAGGTCCGGGCCACACTCCGCGCGCAGGCGCAGGCGCGCATGGCGCAGGCCGGCGGCACGGGACAGGGGGCGGCGGGCGCGGGCCCGGGCGCCGTGACGGCGAACGACGGGCAGCGTGGCGCCGCTCGCGCCGCCGAGCGCGACACGCTCGGCGCGGCCCGGGGCGAGCGGACGGGGCGCGGAGAGTGGAGGAACGCTACTCCCGCGCAGCGCGACTCGATGCGCGCGCGCCGCGCACGGGCGAGGGGGGCCGAGGGCGGCTCCGCCGGTGCGTGGGGCGGCGCCGGCCCGAGCGGAGGAGGGAGCTCGGGCGCGGGCGGCGTGGGCTCGACCCAGAGCCGGCCGGGCACGGCCCAGCGACGCGTGGTCTTCGTGAAGAAGGGAGACACGTTCGAGCCGCGGGCCGTGCGCCTCGGTGTGAGCAACTACGAGTATGCGCAGGTGATCTCCGGGCTGGAGCAGGGAGAGGAAGTCGCGCTCCTGAGCGCGGCGCAGCTCCAGTTCCAGCGGCAGGAGACCCTGAATCGCATCCGTCAGCGCACGGCGCTGCCGGGCACGGGGGGCGGCACCGGCGGCACGCGCACGGGCGGATCCTCCGGCGGCGGTGGCGGTGGTGGCGGCGGAGGAGGGAGGTAACCGGTGCTCGTGGGCGAGATCCTGCGCGTCGCGCTCTCGGCGCTCCGCGCGAACAAGCTCCGCTCCTTCCTGACGATGCTCGGGATCGTGATCGGCGTCGCCGCCGTGATCGCCATGATCGCGCTCGGGCGCGGCGCCGAGCAGTCGGTGCGCGAGCGGATCGCCTCCCTCGGAACGACGCTCGTCACGATCTCGCCGTCCCAGGCGCGGGGCCGGGGGGGCGTCGCGTCGAGCCTCGACCGGGCGGTGCTCACGATGGACGACGCGGAGGCGCTGGAATCGGAATCGGAGCTCGCCGTGGCGATCCAGCCCGAGATGGCGAGACAGCTTCAGGTCCAGTACGGGAACCAGAACACGAACACCCAGGTCGTCGGCGTGACGTCGAACTATCCCCAGGTGCGAAACTTCCAATTCCAGGCCGGGCAGATGTTCACGTCAGGGGACGACGCCGGACGCCGGCGCGTCGCGGTCGTCGGGCCTCAAGTGGCGACCGATCTCGGACTCACCTCCCCCGAGGCGCTCCTCGGCGAGACCGTGCGGATCGGGAGCATCCAGTTCCAGGTGGTCGGCGTGCTCGCCCCGAAGGGACAGGGGGGCGGCTTCTTCAATCCGGACGATCAGGTCCTGATCCCGCTCCAGACCGCGCGCTTCCGCGTCATCGGAAGCGAACGGTTGCGCTCGATCAACGTCCTCGCGGCGTCGGAGGACGAGATCGCGAACACGATGGCCGAGGCGCAGCGGATCCTCCGGCGCGAGCACCGGCTCCGCTCCGGCCAGCCGGACGACTTCCAGATCCGGAGCCAGGCCGACTTCCTCACGACGCTCGGGGAAACCACGCAGGTCTTCTCGCTTCTCCTCGCCGGGATCGCGGCGGTGAGTCTCCTCGTGGGCGGGATCGGGATCATGAACATCATGCTCGTCTCGGTCACGGAGCGCACCCGGGAGATCGGGATCCGCAAGGCGCTCGGCGCGACCAAGATCAACATCCTGCTCCAGTTCCTGATCGAAGCGGTGGTGCTGTGTCTCCTCGGCGGGATCGTGGGGATCCTTCTCGGGGCGGGGATGGCGACGGGGCTGCGCATGGGCTTTGGGTGGAACACGTCGGTGGCGCCTTCGTCGATCCTCCTGGCGTTCTTCTTCGCGGCCGCCGTCGGCATCCTCTTCGGAGTCTGGCCGGCGCGCCGCGCCGCGGGCCTCGATCCGATCGTCGCGCTGCGCTACGAATAGCGGAACGAGCGCCCCAGGCGGGAGGGTCCGGTCACGGCTAGCTGCGCGCTGTCGCCCGGGACCTCCGTTGCGGTGCCCTCACACCGGGCCGTATGATCCTCTCCGGCACACCCACGGGATCATCCCGAGGAGGTCACGCATGAAGACTCGCATCTGGATTCTGGCACTGGCGACCGCACTGGCCGCCGCCCCCGGCGCCGCGCAAGAGTCGAGCGGTATGATCTCATCCGTCTTGCAGGCGTTACGCCTTCCGAGGACGACGCAGGAAGCACGCACCCTCGGCGTTCCGGAGTCGGACATCCGAGCCATTCTCGACAAGGCGCGGGAAAAGCGCGTCCGGGCCGCGGATGTCAACGAGCTGTTCGAACACGAGAACAGAGCGATCCGGGAGCATGGACCGGTCGACAACTTCGGAGCGTTCGTGCAGCGACGCCTCGACGAAGGTCTGAGGGGTCGCGATCTGGCCGAGGCGATTCGCGCTGAGCACGCCGCACGTGGAAAGGGCAAGGGCCACGGAGGAGGGCCCGAAGCGGAGAAGGGCAAGGGACACGCGAAAACACCGGCAGAGGCCAAGGACCAGGGTCGGCCGGAGACGCCGGCAGCGGACAAGGGCAAGGGGCATCCGGAGACGCCGGCGGGCGACAAGGGGAAGAAGGGAGGCTCCCGGTGATCGCGCGGAACATCCTGATTCAGGTGGGTGCCGTGGCGTTGCTCCTCGCCATCGTCGCGACCGGCTGCTCGAGCTCCTCGTCGACCGGCGACGGCTCCACGCAATCGGAGGCACCGCCCGCAGCCGGCGCCGCTCCCACGGTCGAGCAGGCGCGCGAGGCGGGCGCCATCGCGCGGGCGATCGAGAACGAGCCGAACCGGATGTCGGAGATTCTCTCGGCGCATGGCATGACCGCCGAGAGCCTCGAAGATCTGATGTTCGAAATCGCCAAGGATCCGAAGCTCACCGAGGCCTACGAGGCCGCCAAGCGGTCACCCTCGTCGGGATAGCGGCGCTCCCTCTTGGAGAGCCTCTCTTCTGCGGCGTCTGGAGGCGCGGCTCCTTCGGACCCGGATCGCCCTTCCGATTCCCGCGATCAACCCATCCACACCGACGCTTTCCGCGTCCACTCGCTCTGCGGGTAGTGCTCTCCCAGGAAGAGGGCCGTCTCGCGCAGAGGGGACGGCTCGTTCCTTGCCTTGTACTCGGCGACGCCCGCCCAGTAGCACGCCTCCGCGGCGGCTCCCGAAGCGGGATGCTCCCGGCAGATGTTCCGGTAGCGCTGTCCGGCCTCCGGGAAGTCGCTTCGCTCGAACGCGAGCTTCGCGAGCCCCAGCTTCAGCTGGGCCAGGAAATCGTCGACCGGGAGGAAGCCCTCGATGCGGTGGTGCTCCTTGCCGGCCGAGTCCAGGATGAGCTGTGTCGGCGTCCACTTGGCGCCGAAGCGGTCGAAGGTCGACTTCTGGTCCCTCACGTGCGCGCGCGCGGGGACGAAGTTCTCCATCAGGAACTGCATGACTCTCGCGTCCGGGTAGACCTCGGCTTCCAGCCGAGCACACCCGCTTCACATGGGCGCCGCGCTGAAGTCGTAGAGCACGGGCTTGTGCAGCTGACGGCCTCGCGCGAGCGCCTCGTCGGGGCTCTGGATCCACGGGATCGACTCCATCCTCCACCTCCGGTTCCGGTCGGCGCTCTTCAAGCGTAGCGCGCCCGGCGTGACGGGGTCCAGAGCGCGCTGCCGCGCGACCGTGCCCCTGCGAGGACGGGACTCCATCGAGGGTACCTCCTTCTCGGGTTCCCGCGACCTCGGGGCCGGGCTATGCTGTGGAGTCCGGTGCCGGCGCCGGAATCACGCAAGGAGGGTGGCGCAGCATGATGGGTGGTCGGACCGCGCACCGAGTCGCGACGGGTGTCCTGTCGCTTCTCGTCGCCGCATGCACGGGAGCCGCGGATCGGGAGCCGGTCGAGGGGCGGTCCCCGTCTCCGGGAGCGACCCCCTCGGAATCCGGCGCTTCGGAACGCGAGCGCGCCGCCCACGAGCTCGCGTCGCTCCTCCTCGATACCCAGCTCCACGAGCTCCGGGCCACCCTCGCGTTCAAGATCCGGAACCCGGACCGTCACGACGAGTCTCCGCTTCGCGATTCCATCCTCCCCCCCGGACCGCCGCCGGGCCCTCACCAGTTCGACGGCACCGTGTTCGCCGAGCTCGAGACCCTCCGTCGGATTCTCCCGCCGGGTCCGCGCGTGCGCGTGGAGGGGGACGTCGTCTACGTCGGAGACCCCGAGGTCCTGATCCACGGGCACCGGCACGGAGCGGCGCTCTTCGTCCCGGTGAAGCTCTTCGCGCGCCAGTTCGGCGCCTACACCGACGTGACCGGAACGCTCGCGACGATGGCGATCGTGTGGACCCCCGAGATCCTCCGGTACATGCGCGCGGAAGGACCCCGCGGATCCACGGGGCTCCTCGAGGCGTACGCGGAAGGTCTCATCGACAGCGTCGACGTCCGCGCGAGGCCGGAGGGTTGACGCGCGCCGCGCTCCTCGCGGGCGCCATCGCCGCCGCGACCCTCTCCTGTGGCAACGGCGCCGCCCCCGACCCGCCGCCCGCATCCGGGAGCGGCTGGAGAACGCTCGAGCCCGGTCTCGAGTTCGGCACGTTCGCGATTCCGCGCGGAAAGCCGGGCGGAACGGCGCAGCTCGAGGTGATCCGGATCGACCCCGAGCGCTGGAACCTGGAAGTGGCGGGCCGCAGCGTGGGAGGGGAGGCGAAGAGCGCCACGGCGGCCGAATGGTGCCGGACGTACGGGCTCGCCGCCGCCATCAACGCGGGCATGTTCGCGACCGACTACGTCACGCACGTCGGCTATCTCCGCCACCGGGACAAGGTGCTGAGCGTCCACCGGAATGCCTACCGCTCCGTCGCCGCGTTCGATCCCCGCCGCGAGGGGGTTTCCCGGTTTCGCATGTTCGATCTCGATGCGGACGGACCGGATTGGCAGGAGATCCTGCGCGACTATCGTTCGGCGGCTCAGAACCTGAGACTCATCCGCCGGCCGGGCGAGAACGTGTGGGGCCCGCGCGGCACGGACGCGTGGAGCGAGGCCGCGCTGGCCGAGGACGACCGCGGCAGGATCTTGTTCCTGTTCTGCCGCGCTCCCGTTACCATGCACCACCTCAACCGCCAGATCCTCGCCCTCGGAATCGGAGTCGTGGCCGCCCAGCACCTGGAAGGGGGACCCGAGGCGCAGATCTACGTGCGAGCCGGAGGCGTGGAGGTCGAGCGCTTCGGCGTCTTCGAAACCTCCGATCCGGAGATCGACACGGGCAATCGATGGGCCATTCCGAACGTTCTGGGAATCCGGCGACGCGAGATTCGCTGAGACTTCTCGCGATTCTCGCGCACCCGGACGACGAGTCCCTCGGACTCGGCGGAGCGCTCGCCAAGTACGCGGCCGAAGGGGTCGCGGTCTCGCTGGTCACGGCGACCCGCGGCGAGAAGGGCCGCTTTCACGAGCATCGTGACGGTCCCGGCCATCCCGGACCGCAACGGCTCGGAGAGATCCGCGAAGCCGAGCTCCGTGCCGCGGCCGAGGTTCTCGGCATCGGTGACGTCGCGATCCTCGGGCATCCCGACGGCGCCCTCGACCAGGTCGACCCCCGGCAGATCGTCTCCGCGCTCGCCGGCCACATCCGGCGCGTGCGTCCACACGTCGTGGTCACGTTCCCCCCGGACGGCGCGTACGGCCATCCCGACCACATCGCGATCTGCCAGTTCACGACCGCCGCGATCATGGCGGCCGCGGACCCCACGTCCGGCGAGGGCTCCACACACGCGGTCTCCAAGCTCTACTACTTCGTGAACTCGGAAGCCCGCATGGCCGCGTACCAGACAGCCTTCAAGAAGCTCACGTCGAAGGTGGACGGCGTGGAGCGCTTCCCGCACCCATGGCCCGAGTGGGAGATCACGACGTGGATCGAGACGCGCGCCCACACGGATACCCTGTGGAAGGCAGTCTTCTGCCATCACTCCCAGATCTCCGTGTTCGACAAGCTCCGGACGCTCTCCCCGGAGCACCACGAGGCGCTCTGGGGAGTCACGGAGTTCTATCGCGCCATGAGCCTCGTGAACGGGGGCAGGCGGCGAGAGACGGATCTCTTCGAGGGTTTGAGATCGTGAGCCGGAAGGCGCCGCTCGCGATGGCGAAGGAGGAGTTCCGCGAGGCGGGGCACCGCCTCGTCGACCGGCTCGCGGATCTCATGGCGGCCGTGCCGGACGGACCCGTGACCAAAGGGGAAGGGCCCGCGGCAATTCGCGAGGCGCTCGCGCTCGAGGGGCCTCTTCCCGAGAAGGGCTCCGACGCGACAGCGCTCCTCCTGGAAACCGCGGAGCGACTCTTCGGACATTCCTGCTTCAATGCGCACCCTCGATTCTTCGGATACATCACCGCGCCTCCGGCGCCGATCGGGGTGCTGGGCGATCTCATCGCGTCGGCCGCGAATCCAAACCTGGGCCTGTTCCAGCTGGCTCCCGCGGCCACGGAGATCGAGGTCCAGGCGATCCGATGGATCGCCGAGCTGATCGGGTTCCCGTCCGACTGCGGCGGCATCATGGTGAGCGGAGGGAACGTGGCGAACCTGGTCGCGTTCTTCGCGGGCCGGACCTCGGCGGCGGGCTGGGACATCCGCGCGCGCGGGCTCGCGGGAGGGGATCGGCCGCTTCGCGTGTACGCGTCAGCGGAGACCCACACCTGGATCCAGAAGGCGGCGGACCTTTCCGGCCTTGGCACGGACTCGATCCGCTGGATCGAGACCGACGACCGGCTCCGCATGCGCGTGGACGCACTCCGCCGCGCGATCGACGAGGACCGGCGGCGCGGGGACGTCCCGCTCCTCGTCGTCGGCACCGCGGGCTCCGTGAGTACGGGAACCGTGGACCCGCTCCCGGAGCTCGCCGCCGTCTGCCGCGAGCGCGGCATCTGGTTCCACGTGGACGGAGCGTACGGTGGCCTCGCCGCCGCGCTCCCCGACGTCGACCCCGCATTGCGGGGGCTCGCGCTCGCCGACTCCGTGGCCGTGGACCCGCACAAGTGGCTCTACGCGCCGCTCGAGGCGGGCTGCACGCTGGTGCGGGACCCTGCGAAGCTTCGCGCCGCGTTCTTGTTCCACCCTCCGTACTACGAGATGGGCGTGGAGCGGATGAACTTCGTGGATTACGGAATCCAGAACTCGCGCGGCTTCCGCGCGCTCAAGGTGTGGCTCGGGTTGCGGCACGCGGGCGCGGCGGGCTACCGCACGATGATCGCGGAGGACATCGCGCTCTCGCGCCGGCTGGCCGGGGCGGTCTCGCGCACGCCGGAGCTCGAGCTCCTCACGCAGGAGCTCAGCATCACCACGTTCCGCTACGTTCCGGAGCGACTGCGGAATGGGGCGGGCACCGAGGACGGGGAGCGCGCGCTGAACGAGCTGAACAAGGAGCTGCTCCAGACGCTGCAGCAGAACGGGGAAGCGTTCCTCTCCAACGCGGTGATCCGGGGGAAGTACGCGCTCCGCGCGTGCGTCGTGAACTTCCATACGAGCGCCGCGGACGTGGATGCCGTTCCGGAGATCGTGATGCGCGAGGCGCGCGCTGTCGAGGAACGGCTCCACGTGCGGAGCAAGTGATCCCAAGGGTCGGCATGAGACAGTGCCTTGCGTTTGCGCTCACCCTCACGCTCTGTGCCTTGGGCATCGCAGGCGCCGCGCACGCCGATGGCGGACTCCGCTTTATTGCGGGGCGCTCTTGCTTCGATCTGAGTTACGGCAAGGTCAGCCACTCGAGGGAAGCTGTGGGATACGAGCTCTATCGAGAGACGCGACTTCCCGGCTCGACGAACGACGAGGAGATGCAGCCAGTTCGTGGACCGTTGACACAGCCATTGACCGGGGTTTCAGAACAGCTCTAGGCAACCTCGACGTTGCGCCGAGTCTGCGACGGGACGCGCGGCTCGGGAGTGAGGATGCCGTCGAGGTTCAGGGGGTCGGCGGGCGAGACCGCGAGTCCCTGGCCCGTGCCCTGAGCGGAGCGGCGCAGCTTCCTCATGGTCTCCACCGCCTCGGGCTCCGCGTACTGCTCGCCCGCGAACCGCTGGACGAACCGCCCGCCGCGCACGTCGCCCCGCAGCTCCCAGAGCCGGTACACGCGCACGAGGTCCCTCCAGGGCACGGGGATGCGCTCGCGCTCGAGGACGCGCCGGAACACCAGGCCGTATCGATCGAGGAGCCGGCGCGCGACAAACTCCGCGAGGCCTTCCGCCGAAGGTAGGGGATCCGCACGGAAGCGCGTCCAGCGGCCGGGGGGCGCGTACGCGACGCGCTTCATGACTCCACGGCGGCGGCTCGGAGACGTGATCAGCCGGCGCAGGCCGCCGAACGAGTCGCAGGTCACGCGTCCCTCGGCGATGAGCTGCGCGAGTCCCATCTCCACGTGCGAGGGGAGGAGGCCGGTGCGCCGCGCCAGCTCCTGCGTGAACACGGCGCCGCGCTCGTCCAGGGTCTGGAGGAGGATCGCGGCGTAGGAGGAGCGCTCCGCCGACTCGGCTAGCGAGTCGCCTTCGTCCACACCATCTGGCGCGCCGTCAAGGGCCGGTCCACCGTTCCGGATTGTGGCGTCCGTGCGCGCCGGCACTGAGGCCGACAGCGCGAGCCACGGATCCAGATCCTCGCGCGGCACGAGACAGACCGGCGTGGAACGAATCGGAGAATGGCCGCTTCCCCAGAGCCGGCCCCAGACGAACTCGCCCGAGAGCGTCACCTCGTCGAGCCACTCCTGGCGGTATCCCTCGACTCTCGAAGGGAGCACACGCGATTCCCACTCGGCCGCGGCGATCTCGAATCCGGCAAGCCGGCGGAGCACCTGGCTCAGGCCGCGCGGGCCCGTGAGGTGGTAGCCCGGCGCGGCGTGCTGCCAGCACGTGAGGAAGCGCCAGTACTCGGCCGCGGTGACCGGCTCGATCTCGCGTCGAAGTCGCTCGAGCGTGTCGCGGTGGATCCTCGAGAGGAGCCGTCGGTCGGACCAGGCGCGGCTCCCTCCGATGCGGCAGCGGAGGACGTGCCCCTCCACCTCGAGTCGGAGAAGGTGCTCCTCGCAGGAATCGGGGAGAACCGGAATCGGGTCGGCTTCCGCGCCGCCGGGGCCGGAGCCGCCGCGCGGCGAGTCCTTCTCGAGCACGATGGGACCAAGCGCCTCGAGCCGTCCCTTCACTCTGCGGTAGGGATCGTCCGGCGTCTCGACGGCGGCCCAGGAGGGTGCCCCCTCGAGTCCCGCGGTCTCGCGCACGCGACCCGCCGCGCGAAGCTCGCCGATCCATTCGCTCCACCCGGACTCCTCCGCCTCTCGCTGCGTGGCATATCCCATCCAGAGGAGCGCCTCGTGCACCTCCTCGGCGCTCTCGGGCTCGGGCCAGGCCTGCTCCCGCACGCGCGCCACGGCCGCGGGGTCGAGCGCGCCGAGCGTATCGGCCGTCTCGGGATCGAGTCTCCGGCGCGCGCTCACGGCCTGCGTGCGCCGCTCCTCGAGCGGGGCGTCGTCCAGGAATCCGTACGGCATCACGTTCAGGATCCCGGCTGCGAAGGGCGAGGGCTCGCGGGTGTCCACGGCGTGGCGCTCGATCGAGCCGTCGCGCAAGCGGCGCAGGACCTCGAGGAATCCGTCGACGTCCATCGCCTCCGTGAGGCAGTCCTCGATCGTCTGACGCACCATCGGGTGCTCCCAGGGAACCGGAAGATCTCCCGGGGGCATCGTCTCGGGGCAGGCGAGCGCGCTGGGAAACGCGCGGACCAGCTCGTCCTCGGCGCGCATCCGGATCAAGGGAGTCGGAACGCGCTTCCCGCCGCCCTGGGTCCGCGATATCAGGAGGGAGCGCGTGAGATTCCAGCGCCAGCGCGTACCGAACATGGGCGCGTCGAGGAGCGCCTGCACGAGGAGGTCTCGCGCGGCGTCCGGATGCAGGAACTGGAACACGTCCTCGAGCGGGAAGCTGTGCTGCGGCCCGAGCGAGATGACGATCGCCTCCTCGTTCGCGGCCGCCTGGAGCTCGAAGCCGAATCCGCGGCAGAAGCGCTTCCGGAGCGCGAGCCCCCACGCGCGGTTCACGCGTCCGCCGAAGGGAGCGTGCACCACGAGCTGCATTCCGCCCGACTCGTCGAAGAACCGCTCGAGCACGACGCGGTCCGGGGTCGGGATCGCGCCGAGCGCGCGCGCTCCCTCCTCGAGATACTCGGCGATCTGGGATGCCGCCGCGGCGTCGATCCCGAGCTCTCCCTCGAGCCACGCGCGATCCGTCCCGCGCTCGCGCACGCGGCCGAGCGCCGAGGAGAGCTCCTTCGTTCGCGCCGGCGCCTCGCCGAGCCAGAAGGGAACCGTGGGAGGAGCGCCCTGCGCGTCCGCGACGCGGACGACCCCGGGCTCCACGCGCAGGATCCTCCAGGACGCGTTTCCGAGCTGGATGATGTCGCCGCCGCTCGACTCGATCGCGAAGTCCTCGTCGAGCGAGCCGACCGGGATCCCCTCGGGCTCGAGCAGGACGCGGTACTGGCCGGTGTCGGGGATGGCGCCTCCGGAGGTGATCGCGGTGAGCGAGGCGCGTTTCGTCGCGCGGAGCCGCCCGTGCACGCCGTCCCGGTGCAGGAGGGCCGAGCGGCCCTCCGTGTGAAGCCGCACCACGTCGTCGAACTCCTCACGCGCGAGGTCGCGATAGGGCCACGCGCGCCGGAAGGTGTCGTGGAGGGTACGCTCCTCCCAGGTCTCCGGCACGCACGCGGCCACGACCTGCTGCGCCAGGATGTCGAGCGGCTTCGAGGGCTGGATCGTGCGGTCGAGATCCCCGCGGCGGATCGAGTCGAGGAGCGCGGCCGCCGTGACCAGCTCGTCCCGGGTGAGCGGGAAGATCCGGCCCTTCGGGAGCCCGCGGAGGGCGTGTCCGCTCCGCCCCACGCGCTGGAGGAAGACCGCGATCGAGGGCGTGATCCCGACCTGGAGCACCAGGTCCACGTCGCCGATGTCGATCCCCAGCTCGAGCGACGCGGTCGCGACGAGCGCGCGGAGCGATCCCTCCTTGAGACGCCGCTCCGCCTCGAGGCGGCGCTCCCGCGCGAGTGACCCGTGGTGGCTCGTCACCTTCTCCTCGCCGAGCACCGTCGTGAGTCGCGCCGCGATCCGCTCCGCGAGCTTCCGCGTGTTCACGAAGACGAGCGTCGTGCGGTGCTCCTGGATCAGGGCCGCCATGCGCGCGACGATCTCGTCCCACGTCTCGTGCGAGCACACCGTCTCGAGCGGCGACCCCGGCACCTCGATCGCGAGGTCGAGCGCGCGGCGATGTCCCACGTCCACGATGGAGCAGTCGCGGCCGTCTCCCGCGAGGAGGCTCGCGATCTCGGAAACGGGCTTCTGGGTGGCCGAGAGCCCGATCCGCTGGACATCCCCGGCGAGCGCCGTGAGCCGCTCCAGCGAGAGCGCGAGGTGAGCTCCGCGCTTGCTCCCCGCGACGGCGTGGATCTCGTCCACGATCACGGTGCGCACCGTGCGCAGCAGCTCCCGCCCGCCCTTGCTCGTGAGGAGGATGTAGAGGGATTCCGGCGTCGTGACGAGGATGTGCGGGGGCCGTCTTCCCATGGACTGGCGCTCGCTCGCGGGCGTGTCGCCGGTCCGGACGAGCACGCGGAGCGCGGCCAGGGAGGGGTCGAGCGCCAGGAGCTCCGCGAGGGGGCCCTGGAGGTTCTTCTGAACGTCGTTCCCCAAAGCCTTGAGCGGCGAGACGTAGAGGACGCGTGTCTCGTCCGGAAGGGAGGCGCCTTCCCGGAGCAAACCGTCGATGGCCCAGAGGAACGCGGCGAGCGTCTTACCGGTCCCCGTCGGGGCCGCGATCAGCGTGTGGCCACCCTCGCGGATCCGCGGCCAGCCCTCGACCTGGGGCGCCGAGGGCGTACCGATCCGCTCCTCGAACCAGCGGCGGACGGTGGGATGGAAGGACTCCAGGGACATGCGGCCTCACCGAAGTGGAACGACCGCTCGTTCCATCCGCGGCAACGGAACGACCGGTCGATCGTTTTCGGAAGTATACCCCGCCGGAAGCGGATGTCGCCCGGGGCGGCTGTGTCGCCCGAGCGAGGGCGAAGGCTAGGCCGGCGCCGCCACGGGGGTGATCTCCTCGAGGCGGGCCGTGAAGTGCCGGAGCACCGGCGCCTCGTACGTGAGCCTCAGTCCCCGGTACGCGTCACGCTTCGCGTGGATCGCGGCGATGGACTGGGCGACGTAGCGCATCTGCTCGTACGTGTACACGCGGCGTGGGACCGCGAGCCGCACGAGATCGAGCTTGGGGAAGACGTCCCGGCCGCTCGCCGGGTCCTTGTGGCCGAACATGAGCGACCCCACCTCCACCGCCCGGATGCCGAATTCGCGGTAGAGCGCCACGACGAGGGTCTGGCCCGGGAACTCCGCCTGCGGGATCGTGGAGAAGAAGCGGCGCGCGTCCACGTAGACCGCGTGCCCACCCACGGGCTTCACGATGGGCACCCCGGCTTCGTCCAGCATCGTTCCGAGCTGCTGGACCTGGTGGACGCGGAAGGCGAGGTAGTCCTCGTCCAGCACCTCCTGGAGTCCGCGCGCCATCGCCTCGAGGTCGCGCCCGGCGAGGCCCCCGTAGGTGGGGAAGCCTTCCACTCGCAGGAGGAGATTCGTGATCGAGGGCTCGAGCGCGTCCGCCTGGAATCCCAGGAACCCACCGATGTTCACGAGCCCGTCCTTCTTCGCGCTCATCGTGCAGCCCGCGCCGCAGTCGAACATCGCGCGCGCGATCTCGCGCACGGACAAGCTGGAGCACTCCGGCTCGCGCTGCTGGACGAAGTACGCGTTCTCGGCGAAGCGGCACGCGTCGAAGAAGAGCGGCACGCCGTGCCGGTCGCACACCTGCCGCACGGCGCGCGCGTTCGCGAGCGAAACCGGCTGTCCGCCGCCTGAGTTGTTCGTGATCGTGAGCATCACGAGCGGGACCTTCGCCTTCCCGTGCTCGCTGAGGAGCCTCTCCAGCCGCGCGAGGTCCATGTTCCCCTTGAACGGGTGCTCGTTCGAGGGGTCGAGCCCTTCGGCGATGACGAGGTCCAGCGCCTCGGCGCCCTGCGCCTCGACGTTCGCGCGCGTGGTGTCGAAGTGGCTGTTGTTCGGGACGATCTGTCCGGGCTTGAGGAGCGCCGAGAAGAGGAGGTGCTCCGCCATGCGCCCCTGGTGCGTGGGGATCACGTGCTTGTAGCCCGTGATCTCGCGCACGGCGGCCTCGAGCCGGTAGAAGTTCCGGCTCCCCGCGTAGGACTCGTCGCCCACCATGAGCCCCGCCCACTGGGAGTCGCTCATCGCCGACGTGCCGGAGTCGGTCAGGAGGTCGACGTAGATCGAGTCGGCGGGGACGGCGAATAGGTTGAGGCCCGCGCGCGCAAGGTGCTCCGCGCGCTCCTCCCGCGACACGTAGCGGAGCGGCTCGACGACCTTGATCCGAAAGGGCTCGGCGGGAAAGCGCATGGCGTGAGCGTAGCCCCGGCCGCGCCGTGCTCGCTCCGCTACTTAGGTAGTATCGCGCCCCGGCGCCACCAGATCCGCGAGGTCCAGGGGTTCCGTGACGAGGACGAACCGGCCCTCGGAATCGCGCGGCCACTCCTCTCGCGGCCGGTC
>DASTBC010000150.1 GCA_035712245.1 Candidatus Eisenbacteria bacterium | reverse complement strand
GGGGCATGAGCACCGATGGCCCACGCACACGGAGCGTAGCTTAGCCCCGGCCGGGCCTCCTGTCAGTAGCCAGCCATGACAGAGCCGGGTGGCTGGTCGCACTGAAGTGTGGTTTCCGTCCGCGTAAGGATGGGGCTTCGTTGTACAAGCCTTGTAATCGGGAGCGGTGGTCGCACGCCAAACCGCACGCGATCGCGTGGGAGCGCGGAAGGTGGGCCGCTCACCAACGCCATTCCGAGAACTCCCCGAGTCTTGGCACCGCCTATGCATGTCTCGCGGGTAATCGCGCCTTCTCATGGCTCGAACTGCTCTGAACCGGTATTCGGTTCTTACAATGACTAACAGGGAGACCTTCAATGCCAGACAAGAGGATGGGCACAGAGAAACGAATCGTCACGAGCACGTTCCGTGACCGCGAGTCGGCCGAGCGCGGGTACAACGCGATAGCGGCACGCGGCTACAAGAGCGACGACATCCATGTGTTCATGACGGACGACACACGGAAGCGTCTCTTCAAGGACGACAAGGACACCAAGGGTGTCAAGGACACCAAGCTGGGCAACAAGGCGCTCGAGGGGGCTGGCGTCGGTGGCGCGATCGGCGGTGCCGTCGGCGCCACGGCAGTGGGCCTCGCGGCGGCCGCAACGACCCTGGTGATTCCGGGCCTCGGCCTTCTGATCGCCGGCCCGCTAGCGGGAGCCCTCGCCGGTGGAGCGGCGGGAGCAACGGCGGGTGGACTCATAGGAACGCTGGTAGGGGCCGGCATCCCCGAGGAGCGCGCCAAGGCTTACGAGGCCGACTTGAAGGATGGCGGGATCATCGTGGGAGTGGAGCCCCGGAATGACGAGGATGCCCGATACTTCGAAACCGAGTGGCAGCGGGAGCACGCTCACCGGTAGATCGCTCAGCGCCACAGTAGAGAGCGCGGCATGAAATGGAGAAAGCCCCGGTCCCGTGATGCCCGGGGCTTTCGCGTTTGTGGGAGTGCGTTGAGGAGCCACTCCGTGGGATTCAAAGGTCAAATGGAACTGGGTAGACGTGAGGCGAGGAGGAAAGGTGAACACACGATGTATCCGCGTTCACCTGCCAGCGACGGGGAATCGGGAGGGAGGAGTTCCTGAAACTGCTGTCGGACCCTCAGAAGCTCGCTCGTTGGTGGGTCGACCTGCCGCTCCCGGGACTCCTTCGACGACTTCTCGTCACGTTGACATCGCAGTTTCACCCAAATTCATACTCCATGACGTAGTCGCAAGGAGGCGAAATCGCCGTCGCTCGGCATAGTCGACCCATAGTTGAGCGGCAAGTCCAGTCCAGTCGATCGACTGTGTCCGAGGCGACGATACCGTTCGCGAGACGACTCGAATCGTTGCCGGCTCTGGGTCCTCGCCCAGGTAGATCTCACCCATCCCGCCGGCGCCGAGCGTGACGATGATGCAGATGACGCTGGTACGGCTGCCCTACTCGGCTCTGGTGATGGTCACCTCACCCAGCTTGACGGACTGAATCAGGCCCTCTGGCCATGGTAGAGGGGTGAAGTTGGTCGCTCCCTCTCTCACCGAGCCTGTCGCTTGGGCGGGGCGGAGCTTTCCCTGGAATTGCGTCCGAATCGTGAACGCGGGATCCTGGATCACGTTGGTAGTCGCATCCACGACCGGCTCTCCGATGGAGGTCCAGCTCAGATCCACGAGCGCGTCGAAGAACCGGTCCTCCTCGAAGTCATAGACCGGGATTACGGCGTGTAGCGTGGCCGTCTGGAGATTCGGATCGACCTGGAAGTCGATCACTTCGGCGTCACCGGTGGCTGCCATCTTTGTCTCGCCTTGACAGGTGTCAACCCTGGTGATGACAACGCTGGCCAAACGGGTTGGGACCGACCCATCCTTGTGCGTGGCACTCGACGAGGCAAAGACGAACACATCGGTCGTGACGCATCCCGTGGCTTCATGATAGATCGCAAGCGCCGAGGACTCCTTGAGCTTGAAGTGGGCTACTTCGACGGCCATGGCGACATCGGGCAGGAACACCAGGCTGAGCGCGGCCACGAAGAACGAGGGTAGACGGTTGTGTGCCATGAGAACGCTCCTCTTGGGTGTCAGCAGTGTGACGTCTGCGCCAGTGAACGAACACGTGAGCTTCACGCCGTCCCTTAACGGGTGGGCCCCGGTTCTCTCGCATTTCGTCCTCCACCGGAAGGGCTGTTCGTCTCGGCGGTCCACGCGCGTATCGTGGCCGCCCGGTTCCGCAGCTCCCCGGCATTGGCGGTACGGCCCATACCGGCGTACAGGCGTGCAAACTCTTCGAGGCAGGGAGGGAGCAACGGGTGGTTGGGATCGATGGCCTCGTAGAGCGCCATGCTCCGTCGAAACCCCGCCTCGGCCTCTGCGTCTCGACCCAAGCCGGCACGCACGGCCGCAAGCGTCCACAACGAGAGCGCCAGGTCCGGATCACGGCGATTCCGCCGCTTCTCCTGGATGGCCACCGCCTCGAGGAGCAGGGGTTCGGCCTCCGCGAGCCTCCCTCTCCGTCGAAGAAGGTCGCCTTTGCTCTGGAGAAAGATGGCCGTGTCGTAATGCTGATCCCCGAGGGAGCGGCGGGCGATGCCGAGCGCGTGATCGATGGATCGCTCCGCATCCGCATAGTTGCCCAGATGCGTCTCGACATAGCCGAGGTTGTTGTATGCGATCGCCACGTCAACGTGTTCTCCCCCGAGATTCAGCTCCTTGATGCGGGCCGCTTCGCGAAGAAGACCCCGTGCTTCCGGATAGTCGCCCCTGGCAAAAGCGGCGATCCCCAGCTCGTTCAGACACCACGCGACCGGCGTCGCGTCGGGTCCCAGCTGCCTGCGAAACACGGACAGCGCCTTACGGAGGTGTGTTTCACCGCGCTGAATGTCCGCGACGGCTATCAGATTCATCCCGAGGTGGTACATGCTCCAGGCTGTCTGGATGTTCTCCGCCCCGAGCTCTTTCTCATGGATCAGGAAGGCCTCGCGAGCGCGATCCGCGGCTGCCGCGTAGTCACCCAAACGGTAGTACGTGAACGCGAGATCGTTCAGGTTCGAGGCCACTTCGGGGTGCATCCTTCCCAGAGTGCGCGTTCGTACGCTCAGCGCATGCTCCAAGAGGGCCTTGCTCGGAGGGAAAAGCCCGAGTCCGCGATAGACGTTCCCCATCGTGTTCATGAGTCTGGCCTGAACCAACGGCTGGTCTTTGAGCTCCCGTCGGATCCGCTCCGCCCCCCGGTCCAGGATCTCTCGGGCCGTGACCGTGTTTCCCCGCGCCTCGCTTGGATCTGAGACCTGAAACAGGTCGACCATGAAGTCGGAGGTGCGCCGCACCGTCTCGGCCTCTTGGCGTGCCGATCGCTCGGCTCGCGTCGCCCTCAGGAGCATGAGCGAAGTCCCGATCACACCCGCCACAAGTGCCAGCGCCACGGCCAAACACGCAGCGACCCCCGCCCGGTGTCGACGGACGAACTTCCGGACCCTGTAGAGCGTGCTCGGAGGACTCGCCACCACGGGCTCGTGAACGAGATGCCGCTCGATGTCGGCGGCAAACTCGGACGGTGACGCATAGCGTCTCGTCCGGTCCTTCTCCAGAGCGCGAAGCACGATCCAATCCAGATCCCCACGAAGTGCTCGCTGAAGCGCTGCGGGATCCGTTCCGCGTTGAGCCGCGGTCGCATCCGCTCGGGCGACGAGGCCGGCCAATCTCAGGCTCGGCTTGGTCGGCTCCTCATGGCGGATGCGCTCGAGGAGCTCGAGAACGCCCGTATCCCCCGATGAAGAAGCCTCGAACGGCCGGACCCCTACCAGGAGCTCGTAGAGCAGCACCCCCAGCGAGTAGACGTCGCTCCGCGTGTCCACGTCCAAAGGGGTGAGCCCCGCCTGCTCCGGGCTCATGTATTCCAGCGTGCCCACGACCTGACCGAGCTGGGTATGGAGCGTCAGGTCGGTGAGCTTCCCGCCCATTCCCTTCGCCAGGCCGAAATCGATGATCTTGGCCTGAGGCACCCCCTCCCACACCGTGACGAGGATGTTCGAGCTCTTCAAATCGCGGTGGATGATCCCCTTCTGTTGCGCGTGCTGCACCCCCTCACACACCTGCTGGAAGAGCCGGAGCCGAGCCTCCACCGAGAGCCGATTCTGATCGCAATACTCCCGGATCGGGACGCCCCGCACATGCTCCATGACGAAATAGGGGCGCCCGTCGGACGTGTTTCCCGATTCGTAGACCTGGGCGATATGGGGATGGTTGAGGAGGGCGAGGGCCTGCCGCTCGGACTCGAAGCGGGCGACCATCTCGCGCGTGTCCATGCCGAGCTTGATCAGCTTGATGGCGACGCGCCTGCGGACCGGATGTTCCTGCTCCGCCTCGTAGACGTCGCCCATCCCACCCGAGCCCAGGCGCTGGATGAGCCTGTAGTCGCCCAGGATCCCGAGATCCTTGGAGTCCCCGAGGGGTGTTGTGGCAGGGAGCGGAGGGTCCGCCAACGACGAGCCAGAGGCGGGCTCCGGGCGCTCACTGCGTTTTCGGGCGGATGGCATGTCAGGCACGCGCGTGTCCTCCACCCGGGAGAACGCCTCCGAGACCGGCCACCGCACAAGAAGTTGAAGGATTTGCCTGGGCAGGGGACCGGCTCGCTCCAATTTGAAAGCGAAGCCTCGGCGCGAAGACGTGCCGGGGTTTTCGCGTTTTGCGTCGTCACGTGGCGAAGCGCGGCATCGTTGTCCGGTCGCGATGCCAGCGGGGTGGGGCTGAGTCACTGCGTGGGCGGAATGGGGTAGTCTTAGGGACGTGCCGACGCCCCGATGCACCCACGCCCCCGCCCCATAACCCGGCGAACATGACCACGCGCCTTCGCGCTGCACTCGTCCTCCTTGCCGCGGCCGTGATCGTGTGGTCCTTGTACGGGCCGATCGTGGCCCACTTCGCGGCCGGGCGCATTCGCGCGGCCGCCGCGGCCCGCGGGCTCACGGTCTCGTGGCGGAAACTCACGGTCTCCGGACTCGGGCAGGTGAGGCTCCGTCGGGTCGTCGCCGCGCGCGCACGGGCAGGCAGCACCCCCGACTCGCTGTTCCAAGCCGACTCGGTCGCCATCGCGCTCGACCTCGCCTCGTTCTGGACCCTGCGCCCGCGTGTCGGGAGCCTAGGCCTTTGGCATGCTCAGATCCGCCTGCCGGCGCGCCATGGGGCGGAGCTCGACACGCTCATGCTGGACGACCGCCCGGCCGGACGCGAGTCCACGGAGAATCCGGCCCGCGCGGCGCGGCTCC
>DASTBC010000149.1 GCA_035712245.1 Candidatus Eisenbacteria bacterium | reverse complement strand
CACGATCCTCGTGGATCCGGTCGGCGCCGAAAAGCTCGCGCTGGCGCTCCATGAGGGGCGGCTCCACCTCGTGCTGCGGAATCCGGAGGACTCGGACACGCTGCGCGTCGGATCGATCAATACGAGCGAGATGCTGACCGGCAACGCGTCCTACGTGAAGCCCCGGAGTGTGACGAAGGCCAGGTCCAAGCCTGCGCCGGCGAGCACGCAGGTGGCTCCGCCTCCGCCGGTGCGCCAGCCCACGCAGCGCACGTCGAAGCCGGTCGTTCGAATGATTCGCGAAGCGAAGGTTACGGATCAACCGGCGCCCCGGGACACGATCACCCCGTAACGGCGCGATCACCCGAACCAAGGAGCAAGGACGATGGTTCGCTCGCAGAAGCATCGGAAGGGATGGGCGGACAGGCCCACGGCGCTCGTCGCCGCTCTGTTCATCGGAATGATGGCGTTCCTCGGGGTCGGCACGGCCCATGCGGTCGGCTCCGCGTTCCCGCTCCACGTGACCGCGGGCCAGTCGCTCGTGCTCGAGACGAAGGGCGAGGTCACCACGGTCTCCATCGCGGATCCGCGCATCGCGGACGCGGCCGTCGGCTCGCAGAAGACGGTGGTCGTGAACGGCAAGGCGCCCGGCTACACCTCTCTCGTGGTCTGGGAGGAAGGCGGCAACTACACGCTCTACCAGATCATCTGCACCGATCCCGGCAAGCGCGACCAGGTGCTCTTGAAGGTCCGGATCGGCGAGATCAACACGACGCGCGCGAAGCAGATCGGCATGGACTGGACGGCCTACTACCGCTCGGCCAAGCACCTGGACGGCGCCCTGGCCGGGGGACTCTTCGCGAGCAAGATCGAGTCGCCGAACGATCCGCCGCTCCTCGGGCCGAACACGGACGGCTTCATCGCATACCGGAAGACGGACGGCAGCTTCCAGTTCCTCTCGGCATTCCACGCGCTGGAGGAGAAGGGCATCGCCCGGACGCTGGCCAATCCGAATCTCGTGGCCCTGAGCGGGGACAGCGCCTCGTTCATCGCCGGCGGCGAGTTCCCGGTTCCGATCACGCGCAGCTCCTCGGACAACACGGTCGCGTTCACGATCGAGTGGAAGCAGTTCGGGATTCGCCTTCAGTTCATCCCGACCGTCCTCGACAGCAACCGGATCCAGCTCTACGTGGAGCCCGAGGTCAGCGCGCCGGACTACTCGCGCGCGGTGCTCCTCGCCGGAACGGTGATTCCGGGGATCACCACCCGCCGGGTCTCGACGACCGTCGAGCTCCGGAGCGGAGAGGTGCTGGTGATCGGCGGCGTGAAGAGCACGGAAGAGCTCAAGGTGACGCGCAAGTTCCCGATCCTGGGCGAGATCCCGATCCTGAACCTGCTCTTCAAGCACTCCAGCACCGACAAGCTGGAGCGCGACCTGGTGATGATCGTCTCTCCCGAGATCATCGGACGCCCGGGCCGCAGCTGGCCGGCGCCGATCCCCGGTGAAAAGGGTTACGGCGAGCCGCAGGGCGGAGAGACGACGGGTGCGAAGCGAACCAACTGAAGCGAACGTCCACGGAACGGATCGGAAGCACAGGGATGAGAGGGGCATCGCGATCATCTTCATCGCGATGTTCCTCCTCGCCTGCCTCTGGTTCGTCTCCCTGGCGATCGACGTGGGAAAGGTGATGGCGGCCCGAACCCAGCTCCAGGCCGCGGCGGACGCGGCCGCGCTGGCGGGCGCGAGCTCGATC
The DNA here is from genome assembly GCA_035712245.1 of Candidatus Eisenbacteria bacterium. Lineage (GTDB taxonomy): Bacteria > Eisenbacteria > RBG-16-71-46 > SZUA-252 > SZUA-252 > WS-9. The sequence goes on along the minus strand of DASTBC010000149.1, from coordinate 13,968 downwards.
GACCCCGTGACGGGAGAGGTCGTGCAGGCGGTGGCGCAGGCGCGGGCGGCGGAGACGGCTCTGAGCAACAGCGCGTACGAGGGAGAGGAGACCCCGGTGGTGATCGATCCCGTGACCGACGTCGAGTTCCCCACGCCCAATCAGGTGCGGGTGACCGTGCGTCGCACGGAAGGAACCGGCAATCCGGTGTTGCTGCACTTCGCGCAGAGCCTGGGGCTTCCGTTCCTGAACGTCACGGCGGACGCCACGGCGGAGGTGAACGAGCTCAACTCGGTCTGCGAGGGGCTCGCGCCCTTCGCGCCCGCGAACCCTCCGGGAGGCATCGGGTTCTTCACCGACTGCGACAGCACGTACGTGCTCAAGACTGGCGCCGGCGCTTCGAGTCAAGGGAACTTCCAGCTCCTGGACTATCCCGATTGCAGCGAGGACGGCTTCTCCGGGAGCGGCGGCGCCGCGGTCCGCTACTACGCGGCGAACGGATACCAGTGCTGCTTCGCCCTGGGGCAGGAGTTCGCGGTGACCGAGCCCGGCAACAAGGTCGGGCCTCTGACCCAGGGAATGCAGGAGCGCTTCGACCAGGACACGGACCAGACGAGCACCTGCTACCAGGACTACGCCGGGAACGGAAAGCGAATCTACATGACGCCGATCATCGAGAGCTTCGAGGTCAACGGGAAATCGATGGTCCGGATCGTCAACTGGGCCGCCTTCTTCGTGGCACGGCGTCCCGGTGGCGGCGGAGGCCAGGAAGTGGTCGAAGGACAGTTCATCCAATACATCGCCCCGGGCGGATTCGACGAGGACGCCCCTCCGGTGGACACCGGGATCTTTGGGCTTCGGCTCGTCGAATAGGAGAGAGGTCATGACCATCCACGATCACAACGGCACGGGCGGGACCCGGAGGGACCCGCGAGGTGAGCGAGGGATCGCGATCCTGTATGTCGCGTTCTTCCTTCTCGTCTCGCTCTGGTTCGTCTCGCTCGCGATCGACGTCGGGAAGGTGATGGCCGCGCGCACGCAGCTCCAGGCCGCCGCGGACGCGGCCGCGCTGGCGGGCGCGAGCGCCATCAACCCGGACACGGGCGAGATCGACGCCGACATCGCGCGATCGCGCGCGGCCGAGACGGCCCTGAGCAACAAGGCGTTTCAGGCCACCCAGACGGCGATCGCCATCGACCCTCTCGCGGACGTGGACTTTCCGGACGTCGACCAGGTGCGCGTGACGGTGCGGCGCACGGAAGCGACAGGGAATCCCGTGATGCTCCACTTCGCCCAGACGCTCGGGCTCTCGTTCCTCGACGTGACCGCGGACGCCACGGCCGAAGCGGTCCAGCTGAACTCGATCTGCGAGCACCTGGCGCCCTTCGCGCCGGTGCAGCCGCCGGGCGGATTCCTCACGGACTGCAGCGCGGAGTACACGCTGAAGCTCGGCAGCGGCGGAGGCTCGGCTTCGGCGCCGGCGCCGCCCGGCACGCCCCATTCGGTACTCGCTTTCAATCCAGCTCCGGGTCCGGCTCCGCAGGCCGCACCGGAACGGACCGTGGCCTCGGTGTGGGACTTCTTCGTGGGCACGGCATACGCCCAGCGAGGAAACGGCGGCGGTAACGGCGGCGGCAATGGCGGCGGCAACGGCGGCGGCAACGGCGGTGGCAACGGTGGCGGCAACGGTGGTGGCAATGGTGGCGGCGGCGGTGGCGGCGGCGGCGGTGGAGGAGGTGGCGGTGGAGGAGGTGGCGGTGGTGGTGGCGGAGTCGCCGGGCCGGGAAACTTCCATCTTCTCGACTACCCGGAATGCAACGAAGACGACTTCGATGGTAGCGGTGGCGCGGCGATCCGGGAGTACACCACGAATGGCTACCAGTGCTGCATCAGCCTCGGCTGGGAGGTCCTCTGGACGGAGCCGGGCAACAAGGTCGGACCGTTCCGCTCGGGAATGGAGGACCGCTGGGACGCGGACACGGACAAGAGCCCGGGCTGCTACCAGGAGTACACGGGCAACGGGAGCCGGGTCTTCGTCACGCCCATCGTGGAGACGTTCAGCGTCAACGGCAAGGACGTGGTCCGGATCGTCAACTTCGGCGCGTTCTTCCTGAAGGAGCCAGTCGGCGGCGATCTCACGCACGACGGGATCACCGGCCAGTTCATCAATTACGTGTCGCCCGGGGAGCTGGACGGGCCTCCTGTGGACACCGGGATCTACGGCGTCCGTCTGGTGGAATAGAGGAGATCGAACGATGGCCTTCGACGGGAACCCGCGGAACGGATCCACGAACGGGCAGGGCGGCTCGCCGGACTCGGGGCGACCGAATTCGGTGACGGTCCTCCTGATCCTGGAGGACGAGCAAAACCGGCGCGGCACGCAGTCGGTGATGAACAGCCTGCCCGGCGTGGAAGTCGTCGGCGAGCGTTTCGAGCTCCGGAGCGGACTCCTGCTCGCGCGGCAGCGGCACCCGCGCATCGTTCTCCTCGACCTTCCGGACAACTACGACGAGGCCCTGAACGCGGCCGGCCAGTTCAAGATGGACCTGCCGGACACCGCGCTCTTCCTCCTCACGAACAATCTCGACCCGCAGCTCCTGCTTCGCGCGATTCGCGCCGGCGCCCAGGAGGTCTTGAAGAAGCCCCTGGACCGCGCGCTTCTCCAGGAAGCGGTCGAGCGTGTCTCACGGAGCGGCGCCGCCCGCTCCGGGACGGGATCCCGAGCGCGCTCGATCACAACTCTGTTCAGCACCAAGGGCGGCGTGGGGACCACGATGGTGGCGGCGAACCTGGCCGTCGCGATGAAGGCGCATCTGGGAGTCGACTCCGTGGCGCTCGTCGACTTCGACCAGCAGTCGAGCGGAGCGGCGCACCTGCTCGGCCTCAAGGCGGAGAAGTCGATCGCCGACCTGGTTCGCGCGCAGCGCCTGGACTCGGCAACCCTCCACATGAACCTCCTCCGGCACTCGAGCGGTCTCGCGGTGCTCGCCCAGCCGGAGGATCTCGCGCAGATCGAGCCGATCTCGCCGGCCCAGGCCGGCGGCGTGCTCGACGCGATCTCGGCCGCGCACGACGCGGTCGTCGTGGACGCGCCGCACTCCTTCGACGAGGTCTCGCTCGAGGTTCTCGACCGGAGCACCACGATCGTCCTCCTGGTCGAGCTCAGCATTCCCTCGATCCGGGCCGCCCGGCGCGCCCTCGAGGTGTTCGACCGGCTCCACTTCACCGACGTTCCCGGCCGGGTGAAGGTCGTGGTGAACCGCTACAGCGGGACCCGCGGCTTCATCACGCTGGACCAGCTCTTCGAAGCGCTTCAAGTACGAGCCTTCCACACGATTCAGAACGACTACCGGCGCGTGTTCGCCTCGGTGAACGCGGGCCGGGCTCTCTGCCTCGACGATCCCGACTCCCAGGCGTCCAAGGATGTCATCGCCCTGGCCGCCAAGCTGGTCGGGAAGGAGGTCCCCGTCACCCCCGCGGAGGAGAGCATCCGGAGGGGCCTGTTCGGAAAGAAGGTGCTTCGATGAGCATTCGCGATCGTTTCCGCCGCCCGTCCGCGACCAACGCGCCGTCGACCACGCCCACGGCCGAGCAGGAGTCGCCCAACGGACGCGCTTCCGTCGTCGCGCCCCAGGTGGACGAGTACACGGAGCTGAAGCGCCGGCTCCATCGCGACATCATCGGCAAGCTGAACATGCAGATGCTGGATGGACTGGACGAAGCCCGCCGCCGGGACCAGGTGGAGTCGCTGGCGCGACGGCTCCTGACCGAGCAGGACGTTCGCATCACGCGCTCGGACGAGGAGCGGCTCATCCAGGAGCTCCTCCACGACACCTTCGATCTGGGGCCGATCACGCCCTTCCTCCTCGACGAGGAGATCTCGGACATCCTCGTGAACACGCACCGTCAGGTGTACGTGGAGCGCCTGGGCCGCCTGGAGATGACGGGCGTCCAGTTCCGTGACGACGCGCACCTCCGGCTCATCATCGACCGCATCATCTCGCGGGTGGGGCGCCGGATCGACGAGTCGACCCCGCTCGTGGACGCGCGCCTTCCGGACGGATCGCGCGTGAACGCGATCATTCCTCCCGCCGCGCTGGACGGCCCGATCCTCTCGATCCGCCGGTTCCGGCGCCGCGCGCTCTCGATCGACAACCTCCTGGAGCTGGGCTCGATCACGGAGCCGATGGCGCGCCTCCTGCGCGGCGCCATCCGGGCCCGGATCAACATGCTCATCACCGGGGGCACCGGCTCCGGCAAGACGACGCTCCTCAACATCCTCTCGCGCTACATCCCGGACGGGGAGCGCATCGTGACGATCGAGGACTCGGCCGAGCTCATGCTGCAGCAGCCGCACGTGGTGCGCCTCGAGACGCGGCCGCCGAACATCGAGGGCAAGGGCCAGATCACCCAGCGCGATCTCGTGCGCAACTCGCTCCGTATGCGTCCCGACCGGATCGTGGTCGGCGAGGTGCGAGGCGACGAGGTGCTGGACATGCTCCAGGCCATGAACACGGGCCATGACGGCTCGCTCACGACGATCCACTCGAACGGACCGCGTGACGCGCTGCACCGCCTCGAGAACCTGGTCCTCATGGCCGGACACGCGCTCCAGGACAAGGCCATTCGCGAGCAGGTCGCTTCGGCGCTCCAGATCATCGTCCACGTCTCGCGCGTCTCGGACGGCACGAGGAAGGTCCTGAGCATCGCCGAGATCACGGGCATGGAAGGTCCGGTCGTCACGATGCAGGAGATCTTCAAGTTCCACCGCACCGGCACGAAGGCGAACGGCCAGGTCGAGGGTCGCTTCGAGGCCACGGGCGTGGTGCCTCACTTCGTGGACCAGATCAAGCTGGCCGGTGTCGACGTGACCGGCATCTTCGAGCGGGGGGCGAAATGATCTTCGTCCTCGTCTCGATTCTCATCTTCGCCGCCACGGCGGCGCTCGTCGCGGCGATGCTGACGCAGCGTCGCGAGCGGGAGAACCTCGAGCTGAAGCAGCGCGTGGGCGGCGGGGAGCGGGGCGGCTCGGCCACGGGACCCGTGGTCGTCGAGCGGGACACCCGGATGAGCACGCTCCCGTTCCTGGACGAGTTCCTGAAGAAGGTCTCGGCCGCGAAGCGGCTCGAGCTCCTCCTCTATCAGGCCGGCCTCGGCATGCGCGTCGCCACGTTCCTCGCGGCGATCGCGGCCTCGGCCATGGCCTGCTATCTGGCCTCGTTCATCATCTTCGGGAAGATCCTGCACTCGATCGTCTTCATGGGGATCGGCGGCTTCCTCCCGGTCCTCTGGGTGATGCACAAGAAGAACGCCCGGATGAAGGCGTTCGCCGAGGAGTTCCCGGACACGCTCGATCTGCTGGTGAGCGCGCTGCGGGCGGGCATCTCCTTCTCGGGCGCCCTCCAGATCGTGGCCGACGAGTCCCCGGAGCCGGTCCGATCCGAGTTCGCGATCGTGGTCGAGGAGCAGGCGCTCGGCCTCGATCTGCGCGAGGCGCTGGGCAATCTGGCGACCCGCGTCGACTCGCTCGATCTCAAGTTCTTCGTGACCGCCGTCGTGCTCCAGAAGGACACGGGCGGCAATCTCACCGAAGTCCTCGAGAACACGGGCAAGCTGATCCGCGACCGGTTCCGGATCCTCGGAGACATCATGACCTTCACGGCGCAGGGGCGGATGACGGGGATGATCCTCACGTGCCTCCCGCTGGGCCTTGCGATCTTCATGGCGATGCTCGCTCCCGATTACTTCGGGAAGATGTGGAACCACCCCAACGGACGCGCGATTCTCGGCTTCGCGGCGCTGATGCAGATCATGGGCGGCCTCGCGATCCGGAAGATCGTCGACATCAAGGTGTGATGCCATGTTCCTAATCTCGACACTCCTTCTCGCAACGGCACTCGGCATCGGCTTCGTCGCGGTCTACCAGATCCTCGTTCGCGACCGCGATCCGGTCACCACGCGGCTTCGCGATCTCCGGACACGCGCGCTCGCGGCCCGGCCGCAGCTCGAGGAGGAGACGCCGAACCCCATCGCCTCGCTTCTCGCGACGCTCGGCGGCTTCCTTCCGACCGGCGAGGACAAGGAGGCGCTCCAGTCCGGGCTCGTGCGCGCCGGCATCCGCACGTCCAACGCGACGATGCTCTTCCTGGGAGCCAAGGTCGCGGGCGCCGCGATCTGTGGCGTCGGCTGGATCACGCTCAACTTCGCGCTCGCGCGCCCCATCGGCTCGGTGCTCATGTCGGGAATCGTCGCCGGGATCGTCGGCTTCTATCTCCCGACGATCTGGCTCTGGGCCCGGGGCGAGGAGCGCCGGGGACGCATCCAGTCGGCGCTCCCGGACGCGCTCGACCTCATGGTGGTCTGCGTCGAGGCGGGCCTTGGCCTCACCGCGGCCATCGAGCGCGTGGGCCGCGAGATCGCCGTCGCGAGCCCGGCCCTGAGCGACGAGTTCCTCGTGGTGAACCAGGAGATCCGCACCGGTCTCTCGCGCTCCGATGCCCTCCGCCGGCTCGCGCGGCGCACCGGCGTGGAGGATCTCTACGCGCTCTCCGCGATGCTCATTCAGGCCGACAAGCTCGGCACGAGCATCGCCCAGTCGCTCCGCGCCCACGCGGAGTCCATGCGCACCAAGCGGCGCCAGCGCGCGGAGCAGCAGGCGCGCAAGGCAGGGATCAAGCTCGCCTTCCCGCTCGTCTTCCTGATCTTCCCTGCGCTCTTGATCGTGATCCTCGGGCCCGCCGCGATTCAGCTGATGGAGGCGATCGCAGCCCAGAACGCGCAATAGCGCCAAGGAGGAGGTGAGAGAACATGATGAAGCAGATCATCCTGTGGGCACTGGTCGTGGGGTTGGGCCTTCTGTGGATGTCCCGGCGCAACGGCCGCCGGAAGAAGGCGGGGAACTAAGGAACGGTCTCGATTCCCTTGCTTCGGGGCGGACCCCTCCCGGGTCCGCCCTTCTCCATTTTCACTCGCTCCCAAGATGCATCCCCACAGTCACTTGCGCCTGCGCCGCGCCCCCGGGAATAGTCCCGAGTCGGGGCGCGTAGTAGAGTCGGCGGCCGATGACCCCTTCGCGGCCCGATCACTCCACCCTGACCGACGATGAGCTGGTCCGACTCATCCGGGGGGGCGAGACCGACGCGTTCGAGGAGCTGGTGCGCCGGACGAGCCGCCCCGCGTACCGGCTCGCCCGCCGCATCACACGAAATCACGAGGACGCGGACGATGTGGTCCAGGAGAGCTTCGTCAAAGCCTTTCAGGCGATCGACCGCTTCCAGCTCGGGAGGGCTATCGCGCCGTGGGTGCTGACGATCGTGGCGCGCACCGCGCTCTCCAGCCTGCGTCAATCGAAGCGCCGCGCGGCTTCCGCGCTCGACGAGCCGGGACCCGACGGGAGCGCCCCGCTCTCCGAGCGCATCGCCGATCCGGCAGCGGATCCATCCGCGCTCGCGAGACGGCTCGAGGTGGAGCGGGCGTACGAGTCGCTCTCCGAGGAGCACCGCGCGGTCCTGGCCCTCCGGGTCGAAGGGGATCTGCCGTACGCGTCCATCGCGGAGGCTCTGGGAATCCCGGTCGGGACGGTCATGTCCCGGCTCGCGCGGGCGCGCGAGTCGCTGATCGAAGCCATGAGCCAGAGGAAGGCCGTTGCCGATGAGTCCTGAAACCACCACGCCGCATCCCTCGCGCGAGGATCTCTACGCCTACCGCGACGGGGAGCTGACCGCCGACCGCCGCCTTGCCGTCGAGGCGCACGTCCTCGGGTGCCGGGCGTGCCGCGAGTCGATCGACGAGATCTCCGCGCTGGAGGCGCAGCTCCGCATGGCTCCGCAGCGCGGGGACGACTACTTCGATTCGCTCGCCGCGCGGACGATGGAGCGAGTCCGGGCCGCGGACACCGCGCCGCGATTCGAGCGCCGCCGCACGGCCGGCGAGATCGAGCAGACCGAGGCGCGCGTACGCCCCCGGTTCGCGTGGCCCGCGCTCACGGCAGCCGTGGGCGCCGCGGCGACGGTCATCGTGGTCGCGGGGCTCCTGATCCGTCAGGAATCCGTGTGGCGCTCGGCGCCCGACGTGGCCGTGCTCGAGCGCTCGGCGCCGGACGCGGCACGTTCGCGCGCGGGGTCCGACACCACCGTGCCGCCCCCGACGTCTTCCGAGGTGGCGGCATCACCGACGACACAGGGCAAGGAGGCCGGCGCGAAGATGGATGCTCCCGCGCGGGATCCGGCGCCGGCGACGGTCCCCACGGACGAGAGGCTCTCCTCGAACGCCGAGGAGTCGAAGCGGAAGTCCGAGGGGACGAGCCAGGCTCCAGCGGAGTCGGACGCCGCGGGGACTCGCGGCGAGCAGAAGCTGGCTCGCGGGATCGGCAGCGCCTCCAATCAGGAGCGGCAGGATGCGCCTCCCCTGGAACCGCGGGCTCAGGCGGCCGCGCCCGCGCCCCAGGCCGAGACCGGAGCGGCCTTCATGAAGGACCAGGCGGGCGCCGCGGAGTCCGCGTTCGCGTCGACGCTACGCCGATTCGCGCTGCCTCCGGTGTGGAGTCCGGGCGTGTCCGATGACCTCGTGCTCCGCGCGGAGCCGGTGCTCCGCAACGTGTACCGTACGGGCGGCGCCGCGACGGCCCTGGACTCGGCGCGGGTACGGCTCTACCTCGCCGAAGCCGCGAGGATCCAGCTCGGGTCGTCCGTTCCGGACTCGGCCACGGTGGAGGCGATCACCCACCACTATCGCCGCGCGATCCAGCTCGGCGCCTCGGACGCGGCCACGCGGAACACGGCGAGCGCGCGGCTCGAGGACTTCGAGCGCGAGGTGCGCGAGCCCTAGCGCGCGGCTCCGGCTAGGGGACGAGCCTCCGCTTCATCCTCCAGAGCGCGAACGCCGCGAGGAGGATGCCCGCCACGATCACGTACGCCGCGCTCCACGGAAGGAGCGGATGCGCGAATCCCAGCACCGCCGACCTCGTGAGGAGCGCGACGTGGGTCAGCGGAAGCGCCCACGCCACGGCCAGCGCCCAGGGGGGGAGGATCTCGACGGGGAAGAACGTCCCCCCGAACGTGAACATGGGCATGATCACGACGAACATGGGCACGTTGAACTGCGAGATGGTCTTCACCATGGAGGTGAAGGTGAGGCCGAGCCCCGCGAAGAGGAGCCCGCCGGCCGCGGCGATGGGGATCACGAGCAGCCCCGAGGGCCACGACACGAGCCCCATGATTCCCAGCATGGCGAGCATGATCGTGGACGCGATCACCGACTTCGTCGTGGCCCAGAGGATCTCCCCCAGGATGACGTCCTCCACGAGGAGCGGCGTCGCGAGGATCGCGTCGAAGGTCTTCTGGTAGTACATCCTCACGTACGACGAGAAGCTCGATTCGAAGAACGCCCAGAACATGATCGCGACCGCAAGCACGCCCGGCGCCATGAACTCCAGATATCGGAGCGTGCGCCCCTCGTAGCTCACGGTTCCGATGAGCTGTCCGAGACCGAGCCCGAACGCGAGCACGTAGAGGACCGGCTCGAGGAGCGGCGGCAGGAACTCCGTCTTCCACGTGGTGAAATACACGTCCGCGTCCCGCTGCCAGACGCGCAGCGATCGGAGCGAGAGGTTGTTCAGGATCTCGCGCATCGGCCCTCTAGTCCCGGAGCGCCCGGCCGGTGAGCTTCAGGAACACGTCCTCCAGGGTCGCCCGCCGGATGAGGCGCTCCTGATGCTCGAACCGCTCCTCGAGGAGCCGCTCGATGTGGTCCGACTCGCGCGGATAGAAGTAGAGGCGGTCTCCCACGACCTCGACGCGTCCCGGCAGCCCGCGGAGAAATGCGGCGAACTCGTCCGTGAAGTTCCACGCCTCGACGACCGTGCGGCCCACCTCGCGCTCGACGAGCCCGGCCGGCGTTCCTTCGAGCAGAATGGCGCCGTTGTCGATGACGATCACGCGGTCGCAGAGCTGCGCCGCCTCCTCCATGTAGTGCGTCGTGAGGAGCACCGTCACGCCCGTCGCCCGGAGCGCCCGCACCCGCGTCCAGATCGCGTGGCGCGCCTGCGGATCGAGCCCCGTGGTGGGCTCGTCCAGGATGAGGACGCGCGGCTCGTTGAGGAGCGCGCGCGCGAGGACGAGCCGCCGCTTCATCCCGCCGGAGAGCTCGGCGACGGCGCTCTTCTTCCGATCCAGGAGCTGGACCAGGTCGAGGACCCGCTCCGCGCGCTCCCGGAGCTCGCGGCCGCCGAGTCCGAAGTAGCGCCCGTAGACGAGCAGGTTCTTCAGCACGTCGAAATCCGGATCGAGGTTGTCCTCCTGGGGGCAGATGCCGAGCATCCGCTTCACGTCCCGCGGCCGCTCGCGCACGTCCACACCGAAGACATGGGCGGATCCGGAGCTCGGCGGCAGGAAGCACGAGATCATCCGTACGGTCGTCGTCTTGCCCGCGCCGTTCGGCCCCAGGAAGCCCACGACTTCCCCGGGCGCGACCTCGAACGAGACGCCGCGCACCGCTTCGAGGGTTCCGTAGGTCTTCGCCAGATCGCGTGATACGATGGCCGCTTCGTGACGCCCGTTCGCCATGGCGCCCAGTCTATCATGCGATCCGCGAGCTTCCCGGCGCTCGCGTGGCTCTCCTGCGCGCTCCTCCTCGCTCTCGACTTCGCGTCGCGCCTGCACCTCGCGACGTCCCTCTCGCTCTCGAAGGACGAGCTCTGCTACTGGGACTGGTCGCGCGATCCCGGCGCGTCGTTCGCGCTCCTCCCGTTCGCCTCGATCCGCCTCGCGTGCGCCTTCCTCGGCGACACGGCTCTCGGCGTGCGCCTGCCGTTCGTCCTGGCGGCGACCGGCGCCGCGGCGTTCCTCGCGGCGTTCACCGTGGCGCTCCGGCTCCATCCGTGGGTCGCGACCGCGGCGGTCGCGCTCTTCGTGGCGACCGCGTGGTTCCACTACGTCGGCTCGCTCGCGCATCCCGACGCGTTTCTCGCGCTCTTCTGGATCGCCGCGCTCTGGGCCATGGCGCGCGGCACGCGCGCGGGCGCCCGGCATCCGGGCGCGTGGATCCTCGGGGCGGCGCTCCTCGCCGCGGCCGCGGCCCTCTCCAAGTACACGGGGTTTCTCCTCTGGCCGGCGTGGCTCCTCGCGTCGCTCGTGCGCGGACGGGGGCGCCGGCCTCCCTGGGCGTGGATCCTCGCCGGCACGCTCGTGTGGATCGCCGCGATCGCTCCGGCGCTCCTCGCCATCGCGGGGGAGGGCGCGCACTGGGTCCGCGCCACGTTCCGGCTCTCGGACCTGAGCCGGAGCGTCCCGTGGGGAGCGAGAGTCCCGGCCCTCTTCGCGGCACCCCTGATCGCGCTCTTCACTCCCGGGTACCTGGTCTACGCCGTCGGGCTGCTCCACGCGCTCGGCCATCGGCGGCACCCGACCTCCGTATGGGGCTGGACCGGAGTGATGGCCTCGCTTCCCATTCTCGCGGCCGCGGCGCGGGGGAGCATCAAGGGGAACTGGATCCTGCCCGCGTTCTGGGGAACGCTGCCGCGCGGCGCCTCGCTCTTCCTGGCCGGGGCCGTGCGCCGCACGGTGCTCGCGCTCCTCCTCCTGGCGGGATTCGCGTCCACCGCCGCGCTGCACTTCGCCCTCGTGGACCCGGACGGCGCGGCGGAGATCGGCGCGAGGATCCCGTACGCGGAGATGCTCGATCAGAGCTACGAGGCCACCGTGTCGCCTCAGGAGCTGCGCCACGCGGCCACGCGCACCTGGCTCGAGCGGGCGTACGAGTTCCACCTCTCGCGGGGCGCCGTCGATTCGTCCGCGGCCCGTGCGGCCTCGTTCGACTCCTCCGCGGCGGTCCTCACGAACCTCTACGAGATCGCCTACGCGGCGCGCTTCTACGGATCCGCCCGGCCCGTGCACCTCGTGGAAGACACGCGGTTTTCCCGCACGGATCTCTTCCTGGCGGACGAGGGATTCTGGCCGGAGCGGGCGGTCTACGTGACCGTGCCGGGGACGCGCCTGCCGGAACCCTTCTTCCTGCGGTACGGTTACCTGGAGCGGGTGGAGGATCTCGTGGTGCCGGTGGGCCGTCTCGGAGGAAGGACCTACGACGTATGGCTGTGCGCAAGGGAGGCGCGGTGAACCGCTGGGGACGCGGCGGGCGGATCGTGGTCCTCGCCGCGTCGTGGATTGCGCTTGCGATCCATGGTTCGGCGGCGGAGGCCGGGAAGACGATTCACGTACGCCATCACGACCTGCACGGGGACTGGGACGATCTCCTGCGCCGTCATGTTCGCGGTGACCGGATCGACTACGACGGATTCCAGCGGGACGGCTCGCAGCTTCGACGGTATCTGGACAGTCTTCGCGATCTGGGGCTACCGAGCCAGGAGGATGAAATCGCGCTCTGGATCAACGCGTACAACGCCGCCACGATCGACCTGATCGTGCGCGAGAGGCTGGCGCGCGGAGGAAGGCTCCGGAGCATCAAGGACATCCCGTCCGCATGGAGCCGTCCGCGGTGGAGGATCGCCGGAGCGGAGCGCAGCCTGGACGAGATCGAGCACGAGATCCTCCGCGGGCGCTTCCGGGAGCCGCGAATCCACTTCGCGCTCGTGTGCGCGTCTCGATCGTGTCCGGCGCTCCGGCCCTCCGCCTACCGGGGTGCGTTCCTCGACGCGCAGCTCGACTCCGCGGCGCGGGCGTTCGTGCGTGATCCGTCCCGGAATCGGTTCGATCCCGCGGACGGGAGCATCCGGATCTCGAAGATCTTCGAGTGGTACGCGAAGGACTTCGTCGGTCTCGCTCGCGACGAGACACTCGAGAGGATGTATGGTCGCGAGCGTGGCGCGATGGTCGCCTACGCGGCCCGGTATCTCGACGGCCCCACCGCCGCGCGGCTTCGTTCCTCGAAGGTGCGTGTCACGTTCTCGCCCTACGACTGGTCCTTGAACTCCGCCGGGAACGCGGAGTAGCCTTGCGGGGTTCTGCTCCAGGGGGTCGAACCCACCCACCCCACTTCTCCGGAGGTCCAGATGAAGCGGTATTCATCGTTACTCGTCGCACTTTGTGTTCTGGTTGCCACAGCGGCACTTGCGCAGGCCCAGGCCCAGGATCCGCCCGCCTCCTCGACGGGCACCACGACTCAGCCCGCGCCGTCCACCACCGCGCCGTCCACGGCCTCGCCGAGCGTGCCCGACGCTCCCGCGGTCACCCAGGAGCCCGCCCAGACGGCGCCTCCGGCACGCCCGAAGGTCCAGCCCGGGGTGCCCGCGGCGGAGCTCCAGAAGCTCGATTTCCTCAAGGGAACCTGGAACTCGAAGATGACGATGCCGGACGGAACGGTCTCGACCGGGAAGGCGAAGTTCGGTCCCGCGTTCAGCGGCATGGTCCTCGAGGGGGATCACAGCTACACCATGGGCGGAAAGCCCATGACCGGACGGACCATCTGGGGATGGGACGCCGAGAAGCAGCAGTATCAGCTCGTGTGGGTCAACTCCATGGGCTCGGACGCGAAGCTGTATTACGGGACGTTCCCGAACGAGACGTCGCTCTCCTTCTTCACGACCTACATGATGGGCAGCAAGGCCGTGACCGAGAAGCTCGCGTTCTCCTTCCCGGACAAGAACACGTACGTCTTCACCGTCGAGAACGACGCCTCCGGCACCATGTCCAAGGTGATGGAGGAGACGGCGACGCGAGGTTCCGCGAACGCGACGGCCGCGAAGAGCGGCGCGAAGACCACGAAGCCCGCGTCGAAGCCCGCCACCGCTTCCTCGGGAAAGAAGAAAGCCGGCTGAGACTCGGTCACGGTTCCATCCAGGATCGACCCTTCGGGCCCCGGCGATGGATCCGCTCGCCGGGGCCCGACTCCTCTCTCGAGGGCGCGACGGGGATCAACAGGGTGACGGTGGCGCGACGCGATCCGTGACCGCCGAGCGCTCCGAACGCGCGGGCGGTCAGCCCGCGACGAGGAGGCTCGTCGCGTACATGAGGAGGAAGCCCAGGAGCAGCCCGG
>DASTBC010000148.1 GCA_035712245.1 Candidatus Eisenbacteria bacterium | reverse complement strand
CAGATCGAGCGGCTCCGGGTCGAGGCCGGCGTGCAGCGCGCGGGCCGCGCCGGCGTCCTCGGCAGCCTCGTCTTCCTGGTACGCGAGGACGTGCGGGACCTGGTGGACCGCATCGGTATCGGCGGGCGCGAGATCCCGGGCGCCCGCCTCCGCGGCACGGAGCGGCGCCGGTACCGGAAGCTCGTGCGCGATCGCCGCTCGCTCGAGCGCCGTCACGCCTTCCTGCGCCAGGCCGAGGAGCTCTTCCACTACTGGCACGTGATCCACCGCCCGTTCACGTTCGTGCTGTTCGTGATGATGGCGCTCCACATCGGCATCGCCGTCTGGATGGGCTATGGAACGCCCCGGCCGTGAAGCGGAGCGCATCGCGCGGAGCGTGCCGGATCGCGGCGGCGCTCGTCGTGGGAGCCGCCCCGGCCTTGATGGGGTGGCCCCTCGAGGTCCGCGCGCAGTTCTCGCCCGGACCTCTCGCCTCGGCGCACGCCTCGATCGACAAGCCCACCGCGTGCTTCGAGTGCCACGAGCCCGGGAAGGCCACGACGCCCGCGAAGTGCCTCGCCTGTCACAAGGAGCTGGCCGCGCGGATCTCCGAGCGCGCGGGCTATCACGGACGCTCTCCGTCGCGGAGCGCGAAGTGCGGCACGTGTCACGTCGACCACGGCGGGAGAGAGAACCGGCTCGTCGTGTGGCCGGGAGGCGGCCGTGAGTCCTTCGACCATCGGGAGACCGGATACGCGCTCGAAGGAGCGCATGCGCGGGCCGAGTGCCGGGAGTGTCACAAGCCCGCGCTCATCAAGGATCAGACGGTCCGGGCCGCCAAGAGTCTCGAGGTCGGCTCGACGTACCTGGGCCTCAGCCGGAGCTGCGCCGCCTGCCACCTCGATCCGCACCGCGGCCAGTTCGACGCCTGGATCCGGGCCGGCGACTGTGCCTCCTGCCACGGCACCGCGGACTGGCACCACGTCGCCGCGATCGATCACTCGAAAACGAGATTCCCGCTCCTCGGCAAGCACGCCGCCGTGGCCTGCGCGAGCTGCCACGTTCGCGTCGACGAGAAGGGGCAGAAGGTCGAGGCGTCGAGGCGAGATGTGCCCGTGCGATACCGGCCCATTCCGCACGCGCAGTGCGCGGACTGCCATCGCGACCCGCACAAGGGCCAGTACGGAGCCCGCTGTGAGAGCTGTCACGCGGTTGCTGGATGGAACACGGTCTCGATGGGAGCGTTCGACCACGAGCGCACGAAATACCCGCTCCGGGGACTCCACGCGCGAGTCGCGTGCGTGTCCTGCCACGCGACCGGGCGCTTCCGGGATCCTGTCCGGCACGCGCGTTGTGTCGACTGCCACGAGGACCGGCACGAAGGCCAGCTCGCCTCGCGTCCCGACAAGGGCGACTGCGGGGGCTGTCACACGGTGTCCGGATTCACGCGGGCCCGTTTCGACCTGGCCGAGCACGAGCGCACGGCGTTCCCGCTCCGCGGTGCGCATCGCGGCGTGCCCTGCAGCGCCTGCCACAAGCCCACCACCGCCGACGCGCCGCGCGGAAGCGTGCGCTTCCGGGTCGCATCGGGCGCGTGCACCGATTGCCATCGCGATCCGCACGCGGGTCAGTTCGAGAAGTCCCAGGGAGGGGGGGCCTGCGTGCGCTGCCACACGGTGGACCAGTGGAAGGTCGCCGCATTCGACCACGGCCGCACGCGGTTCGCGCTCGAGGGGGCGCACGCCGCCGTGCCGTGTCGTGGGTGCCATCCCACGGAGATCCGCCAGGGAAGACCCGTGGTGCGGTATCGCCCGCTCGGGACCGCGTGCAAGGACTGCCACGCGGTCGAGCCGAAGAAAGGCCAGAGGGCCCGCGCATGAAACTCGACTGTGACGTGACACGGATCGGGCGGCACGCAGGGTGGGTCCTCGCATTCATGCTGTGCGTGGCCGCGGCCAGTCCTCGCTCGGCCCGCGCGGCGAGTGAGGACACGGCATCGGTGAAGGCGAAACCGGTCTCGAACCCGCACGGCTCCCTCCGCGCGGAGTGCGAGGCGTGTCACACCTCCGGCTCCTGGCGAAAGCTCCGGAAGCCGGTCACGTTCCGGCACGAGACGACGGGCTTCGCGCTCGAGGGGAGGCACAAGGGCGTCGCCTGCAGGCGCTGCCACGCGTCCCTCGAGTTCCAGAAGGTGGGAACCGCGTGCGCCGACTGCCACCGCGACGTGCACCAGGGCCGCGCCGGGACCGCGTGCCAGGACTGCCACACGCCGGCGCGGTGGGCGCTGCGCTCGCGGGCCGTGGCCGAGCATGCTCGGACCGCGTTCCCGCTCCGGGGCGCCCACACGATGGTCGAGTGCGCCCGGTGCCACGCGGGATCCGCGGAGACGCTCGCTCCGGCCGTGGGCCGCGACTGCTATGCATGTCATGCCGACGCGTACGCGGCCACGGCGAACCCCTCCCATCCGGCGGCGGGCTTCCCGGTCACGTGCGAGTCGTGCCACACCACCGTGGCGTGGCGTCCGGCCCCGCTCCAGCACGACGCACTCTACTTCCGGATCTACACGGGACGGCATCGTGGGATGTGGTCCGACTGCTCCACGTGCCACTTCAACCCGGCGTCGCACGCCGACTTCACGTGCTTCAACTGTCACGAGCACGAACAGGCGAACACCGACGACCGCCACAACGAGGTGAGCGGGTACACCTATGACAGCGACGCCTGCTACTCCTGCCATCGCCGTGTGTAGCGCCCGGCGCGTCTCGCCCGCGCGGTTCGTGGGGATCGTGCTCGCCGTCTCGTTCGCGGCGCTCTGCCCGGCCGGGAGCGTCCACGCGGCAACCGCGCGGATCCAGTACGTGACCGAGTCCAGCGTCTACGTCGACACGGGATCGGAAGCGGGGCTCGTGGAAGGCGCCGCGGTGACGGTGGAGCGCGACGGACGCGTGATCGCGCGCATGACCGTCGTCTTCGCGGCGCCCCATTCCGCGTCCTGCCGCCTCGAGCCCGGCTCCGAGGCGGTCCGGGTCGGCGACCGCGTGACGTTCACACCGGCTGCGACGGGAGCGGCGCGCGACACCACGACCGGCGCGGCCGCGACGGGCAACGCCGTGGTCCCGTCGAGCTGGAGCGGAGGCGCCGGATGGCGCGGGGACGTGGCTCTCTCGATGCTCCGGTCGGAGGAGCTGGGAAACGAGCTCACGCTCCCGTCCGGCTGGGCACGGCTCTCGTATGCCGCGCCGGGCGAACAGGAGTTCCGGATCGACCTTCGCGCCGCGCGCCCGCGCACCTTCGTCCAGGGCCTACAGCCGGGTTCTCCCGACCGCACGCAGGAGGAAACGCGCCTCTACGAGGCGCGCGTGGGGTACCGGCGCGGTGACCGGCTCCTCCTCGAAGGGGGCCGTCTCCTCCCGCGTGGCCTCGAAGGACTCGGGACGCTCGATGGGGGCGCCGCGCGTCTTCGCATCCGGCCCGGCCTCTGGGTCGGCGCCGCGGGAGGCGCCGGCGCCGATCTCGGAGTCGCGGGCTTCGCGCGGGGAGGACCTCGCGCGGGCGGGATCCTCGAGATCGGGAAGAAGCCCGAGCTCTTCCGGTCCTGGTGGCGGGTCGCGCTGGCGGGAGGGATGATCTCCGACTCCTCGGTCACGCGACGCGTCTACTTCACCCAGCGTGTCGACTACTGGAGCCGCCCAGGGCTCGGCCTCTTCGCCGGGTTCGAGGAGGACGTGAATCCGAGCTGGAAGGAGGCGCTCGGATTCGACGCGGCGACGCTGACCGCGGCCTACGTGAGCGGCACGGCGCCCCTCGGAGGAAAGAGCTCCGCCACGCTCACGCTGGACAGCCGCGCGAGCGTTCTCCTCCTCACGCCAGGGGCCCAGCCGCCTCCTTCCGTCGACTTCGATCGCATGAACGGGATCCACGTGGCGCTCCGGACCTCGCTCGGAAACGGACACTCCCTCCGCGCGGGCGCGTCCGCGCGCCGGACCGGAGGCGGGGACACGCGGAACTCATGGGACGCGGGGTGGACCGCATTCCGGATCCAGGGCTCCATGTGGGACGCGGCGGCGAGCGCGTACGGGTACTTCGCCGACGAGGAAGACGGTGTCTTTGGCTCGGCGTTCCTCGCGGCGCGTGTCACCGGCGGCGTTCGCCTCGAGGCGGCCGGGGGCGTCGGGGACACGTGGGACGCTCCCCCCGTCGGAGTCCCCGCGTATCGCCACCAGTGGGCGCGGCTCGGCGGTGAGGTGCGCGACACGCACGGGCTCTGGCTGCATGCCTCGTACGAGTGGCACGCCGAGAGCACTGGAAACGAGCTCCTGCTGGAAGCAGGGCACTCGTTCTAGCGGGGTCGCTACCGCAGGACGGCGAACCGGCCCCTGGCGATCCCGTCCGCCGTCCGGAGCGAGAAGAAGTAGATGCCAGAAGCCAGCGGGTTGCCCGACTCGTCCCGACCGTCGATCCCGAGCTCGTGAGCGCCGGTGGCGGCGAGTGGAACCGAGACCGACCGAACGAGCCTGCCGTGCACGTCGAACACGCGAAGGTCCACCGGTCCCTGGCGCGCGGTCCGGTAGATCAGCGCGCCCGACGGGTTGAGCGGATTCGGGAAGACCCGCGGAACGGGAATGTCGCGAGGTTCCGATCCCGGTTCCACCCCGACCACGACGATGCCCTCGCCGCCCGCATTGCGGAGGATGGAGACCGTGTGCGCGACCACATCCGCGCTCACGATGTCGGGCAGGTCGTCGCCGTCCAGGTCTCCGATCGCGACGCAGTGCGGGTTTCTCGAGGCTTGGAAATCCACCTTCGGCCCGAACGTGCCGTCCCCCCCTCCGGGGAACACCGAGACGATGGTCGAGCTGGTATTGGCGACCGCGAGATCCAGCCGGCCGTCGCCGGTGAGATCCGCTGCCGCCACGGACGTGGGGCTTGGTGCCGCGTGGAGGGTGGTGACCGTCGGAAACGACCCCGTGCCGTTCCCCAGCATCACGGATAGGGTGCTCTGCGGGGCGTTGGCGGTGACGAGGTCCTGTTTGCCGTCCTGGTTCAGGTCGCTCATGGTGATGCCCCTCGGGAAGCCCGGCACCGAACGCACGCCGAGGACGGAGAAGGTCCCGTTGCCGTTGCCTCTCAGGACGGTGACACCGCCCTCGTAATTGCCGGTGGCGATGTCCGGCTTCCCGTCGCCGTCCACGTCTCCGACGGCGACGCCGTAGGACGGTCCCGAAGTGCCGTAGAGAACCGCGGGCGGGAACGTTCCGTCGCCGCGGCCGAGAAGAACGCAGACATTGCCTCCCCCCCCCGAGCGGTTCCCGACCACGAGGTCCAGCTTGCCATCGCCGTTCAGATCGGCCATGGCCAGCGAGAAGGACTCGTCGATCGTCGCGAAGTTCGTGCGAGGGCGTAGCGTGCCCCCTCCGTTTCCGAGGAGGACGGAGACCGATCTGCCACGCCAGTTCGCGGAGGCGACGTCCGGATATCCGTCTCCATTCAAGTCTCCGACGGCGATCGCCATGGGACCGAGTGCCGCGGGGTAGTCCGTCCTCGACCAGCCTTCCGCGCGGCGGAGCAGAACGGTGACGCTGGCGCCGTCATCGTTCGCGGTCACGAGGTCCATGGCATCATCGCCGTCCATGTCCGCGATGGCGACGGACCTGGGTCCCAGGCCCACTCCCTCGGTCGTTCTCGTGGTGAATCCTCCCGCGCCGTCGCCCCGAAACAGGAGGAGCATGTCGTTGTTCGTGGCCGCAGCCACGAGATCGGCATTGCCGTCCCGATCGAATTCGTCGATGACGATTCCGTGCACGAGAGTTCCGACTTCGAAGTCGGTCTTGGCATGGAACGCGCCGGTCCCCGTGCCGAGTAGCACCGACAGCGAATGACTCGCGTATTCGTTGGTCGTGACCAGATCCATGACTCCGTCGTGATTGACGTCGGCGATTCCGGCGGACCCGGGAAAGTCGCCGGTCTCGTAGCGCGCCGCCGGCTTCAGCTTCCCGGAGCTGTCGTTCGGCAGGATTGCGACCCAGTGAGAGCCGAAACACGGAACCACGACATCCAGCCTGCCGTCCCCTGTCGCGTCCGCGATCTCGACGTCATTCGGGTTCCCTCCGACCGGGTAGATCTCCCGCACCAGGAAGCCGGTGGTCGAGCGAAACACCGAAGCGGTCTGGCTATCGAAGATGACCACGGCGAGATCCGACATCCCGTCCCCGTCCAGATCGCCCGCCGCCACTTCATACGGCCCGCCGTCCAATGTCAGCGTCGCCATGGGCTCGAACTTGCCGTCGCCGCCGGCCATGAGGGACACCGTGTTGGTGTACCAGCTCGGGACGGCCAGGTCCTGGAAGCCGTCTCCGTTGAAGTCCCCGATGGCGACCGAATTCGCGTACTCGGTCGGATAGTAGATGGGTTCCCCGAATCCGCCCTTTCCGTCTCCCATCAGGACGGCGACATTGCTGAACATCGCGACGGCCATGTCCAGGGTCGCGTCACCGTCCAGGTGTCCGAGAGCGACGTTGAAGACAGAATCGAGAAGCAGGACCGGCGGCTTTGCCTCGAAGGTGCCGTCTTCGGTTCCGAGAAGGATGGTCATGTCGCCGCCATTGTTCGCGGTCACGAGGTCGGGCAGGCCGTCCGAGTTCAGGTCGCCCGTTACCACCGCGTAGGGCGCGATGCCGAAGGGCGAGATGCCGGTGGGATAGGAACGTGCCGCCTCGAAGACGCCGACCGGGTACGAGCGGACCGCCTCGAACAGGGATCCCGGGGCAGGATCCGGCAGGCCGAGCCAGAGAACAAACGGAAGGAGCCAGCGAAGGAGCCGCGGCTTGGGGCGAGAGGGCATGGAGAGAGTCTCCTTCAGACGAGATGCGCCGGACTCGCGCACCCCAAGATGCCACAGACCCGGCCGATTCGCGAGAGGCTGTCCGAGCCTCGGGAAGGCTGCCGCGCGCGGGATCGAGAGCGCTCGTCTCGGTGTATGAGAGAATGCCCGTGACAATGCGAACGGATCCCCGGCAACCCGAAGGAGATAACTTGATGCGAGGTATGCGGATCGCGCTGGCGGCCCTCCTGTTCTGGCCGTCACTCGGAGGTGCCCAGCCCGTCGACCCGGATCAGGTCCTGCAAGCCCTGGATCGGGAAGGACAGGTCATGCTTCCCAAGGCGCAGGTGATCGTCCGGAAGTACGACTACGTGGTCGGCAAGGACACGGTCGAGGCCATCGCGTTTCGTCCGGCGGCGGAGGGAAGGTATCCGGGCCTCGTCCTCATCCCCGGCTATTCCCGGACAGCCCGCGATTACCTCCCGGCCGGCATCCGATTCGCGAGGGAAGGTTTCGCTGCCGTGGCGATCACGCAGCGCGGATTTGGCCGGTCCGAAGGGAAACCGGACTACGTGGGACCCAAGACCATGGCCGGGATCGAGGCCGGATTCCGACGTTTCCGGCGGGAGAATTACGTCGACAGCACTCGAATGGGAGTGTTCGGGTACTCCCGGGGCGCCATGGCCGCTTCTCTCCTCGCGGTCCGGGTCGCTCCGGCGGAGCTTCGAGCCGCGGTGTTCGGCGCCGGGATCTACGACTTCAAGAAAGCGCATGACGACGTGGGCATCCTCGGCATCCGAAAGAACATGGAGAAAGAGGCCGGGCTCTCGGAGAAGGCCGTGAGGGAGCGCAGCTCCGTCTTCCGCATGGAACAGCTCGCCTGCCCGGTTCTCATCCTCCACGGAGAGAAGGATGAGAACGTTCCCGTGAGCCAGGCCTATCTTCTCCGGGACCGCCTCACGGAGCTTCAGAAGACCTTCGAGATCCGGACCTTCCCGGAAGCGGGACACGACATGCAGGGGGCCAACGTCAACGACGTGGCCCTCGCGTTCTTCCGGCGGGAGCTCGCGAGCGGTACGAACGGTGCCAAAACACCGTAAGCTGTTGACGGGTAGGCGATTCTGTGCTATCTTATGGATTGTTCTCACGTTCCCAGCGCACCACCCACGTTCACCCAGCCTGCCGGCAAACAGGTGAGAACATGAAGCGCATCCGATTCGCTGTACGCCGATGCCGGCCGGCGCCCCTCCTCACCCTCGTTCTGGCTCTGGCTCTCGCCACGCTTCCGGCCGCCGCGCGAGCGGACGATCCGGACACGGGCTGGCCCCGCACCCTCGAGACATCCCGGGGACACAGCATCGTCGTGTACGAGCCGCGTGTCGCGAGCTTCAAGGGCAACACCTTGAGCGGAGACGCCGCGGCGGCCATCCAGCCGCCCGGGGACGGCGAGCCGACGTTCGGCGCGATCTGGTTCACCGCGACCGTGAAGATGGACTCCGACGCGAAGACGGTCACCCTCGAGGACCTCGACGTGACCCAGGTCAAGTTCCCCGAGAACTCTCCGCAGCTCGAGGAGACGGTGGCGGCCATCGTGGAGCGCGAGATACCGAAGTCGAGCCGGCCGTGGCCGGTCGACCGGATCTATGCGGGGCTCCAGGCCGAGCAGCAGGAACGCCAGGCGGCCGCGACCATCAAGAACGACGCGCCGGCGATCCTGATCTCCACGACGCCCGCCGTGCTCCTGGTCTTCCAGGGCCAGCCCCAGGTGCGGCCCGTTCCCGAATCGGATCTCTCGCGAGTCGTCAACACGGGGCAGTTCGTCGCGTACGACGACGGTGGGAAGAACTACTACCTCGCGCACGGACCCTACTGGTACCAGGCGAAGAATCCCCTTGGCGAGTGGGACGTGATCGCGAACCCACCCTCGAACGTGATGGCCTTGATGCCCGAGGAAGCGCGAAACGGGCGCGAGGATGGTCCTCGCATCGACTCGGCTCCGGAGGTCCTCACGTCCACGAAGCCGGCCGAGCTGATCGTCTTCGACGGGAAGCCGCGGTTCGAGCCCGTGGGGAACACGGATCTCCTGGTCGTCACGAACTCGGACAAGGACGTCGTGAAGGAGGTCGAGACGCAGCGGTACTACGTCCTCCTCTCGGGCCGGTGGTACTCGAGCCAGACCCTGAACGGACCGTGGTCGTTCGTCCCGTCGGACAAGCTGCCCGATGGGTTCGCGAGCATTCCGCGCGGCTCGCAGATCGCTCACCTGCGGTCGAGCGTGGCCGGAACCCCCGAGGCCGAAGAGGCGGTGCTGAGCGCGCGCGTGCCGAAGATCGAAGCGGTGGACCGGGGCGAGAAGCCCTCGCTCCAGGTCACCTATGACGGTGAGCCTGATTTCCGGAGAGTGAAGGACACGAACGTCGCAACCGCGGTGAACACGTCCTCGTCCGTGTTCCGCCAGGAGGACGAGTATTTCCTCTGCGAGGACGCGGTCTGGTACGTGTCGGACAGCCCGCATGGCCCGTGGACGGTGAGCTCGCGGCGCCCCGAAGGCCTCGAGGAGCTGCCCGCGGAGAATCCGCACTACCACACCAAGTACGTGCGTATCTACGACTCGACCCCGGAAGTCGTCTATGTGGGCTACACGCCCGGCTACTTCGGCTGCTATCCGTACTGGGGGTCCGTGGTCTACGGGACCGGCTGGTACTACCACCCGTGGCACGGTTATCCGTACTACCCGTATCCCGCGACCTGGGGATTCGGGATCACCTACTGGGGCGGCTGGGGCTTCGGCTTCTACGCGAGCTGGGGCTATCCGTACTACGGCTATCCCTACTACGGCTACTACCCGGGCTACTCTTACGGCTACCCGGCCTACTGCGGCGGCTATTACGGACCGGGAGGCTATTATCCGAGCTACTACCCGAACTACGGAACGTCGCGGACCCGCACCACGGTCGGCGATCGCGAACTCGCCGGCTATCCCAGCACGAAGAATACCGCGTCACGCAGCACCGTCGGGGACGCGGTGGGGAAGGCCACCGTCGATCGGTCGTCTTCCAAGGGCGCCACGACGCAGTCGAGGGACCGAACGCTCACCCGCTCGGGTGACCGCACCCTCACCCGTTCCGGGAACCGCACGCTGAGCTCCGGCGATCGCGCCCAGACCCGCTCGCGCGACCGGGCGCTCACGCGTTCGGGCGCCAATCGCTATCGCTCCGCCGACGAGGCGCTCACGCGCCGGTCCTCGGTGAGCCGGGAGCGAGGCACGCTCTCGGAGCGAGGCATGCGCTCGATGCGAGGCTCGTCCGGATCGAACCGCGATCGTGTCCTCCGGGGCGAGCGCTCGAGCCGCGGCGCAACCGGGTATCGCTCGCGCGACGTCTCTCGCCCGCAGGTGAACGGCAGGAGCTACGGCGATGGCCGCGTGCTGCGCGGAGGCGGACGCACCGAGATGCAGCGGGGCCGTTCCGGCTGGAGCCCTGGACGGTCCTCCGGCGGCTATTCCGGTGGCCGTTCGGGATGGAGCGGCGGACGCTCGGGTAGCGGCATGCGGTCCGGCGGTGGAGGTGGCGGTGGAGGTGGAGGTGGCGGTGGCCGTGGCGGCTCCTATGGAGGCGCGCGCCGCAGGTAGCGGTCTTGGAGACAGGGACCCGTTGGAAACGGCTCCGGCCGGGACGGTGACGCCCCGGCCGGAGTCTTCGTTTGCGGAGTGTCCGAGCTACTGCGGTGTCAGCTGCACGTCTCCCACGTCGGTGGCGGCGCCCTGGATCACGTTGACGCCGGTGAGCGTGGTGTCGCGGTAGGCTCCCTCGGGATCGAACGCCACCGAGTACGTCCCCGCCGGCAGCACGCTCACCTGGAACCGCCCGTCGTCGAGCGTGATCGCACTGCCGATCGTGTCGGCGGCCTGGATCGCGTACACGGTGGTCGCCGTGTCTTCCGGAAGCACCCTTCCCTTGATCGCGCCGGCCGTGCTGAACGGCATGACGCGCACCGTGGGCTTCAGCATCCACGTGCCGCTTCCGGTGAGGTGCACGGAACGGGCGGCGTCGAAGTCGAGCGCGAGATCGAGCAGGCCGTCCGGAGGAACGGTGAAGTTCCCCACGAGCTTGTACCCGCTCGTGAGACCGCTCGGCACGACGAGAGGATGAGTCACCCCGTCCACGACGATCGTGGATCCCTCGTCGAGCTTGAGCCGGATCTGGGTGTAGGTGCCCGCGGGAACTTCCGCGGCCGCCAGCGTCATGAAGACGCCGTTACGCAACTCGAACAGGTCGACGTCGAGCGTATCCGTGCGGAGCACCTCCCACCCGCCTTCATCATCGTCTCCGTCACCGCGGTGGATCGACACTTCCCGGATGACGAGATTGATGGCGTCGACGGCGGCGGGTGCGTCCGTCATGCGCATCTGGATCGTTCCGAACTTCGGAGAGGTCGAGTCGTCGTCCGAGCAGCCGGAGACGGTGAAGGCGAGCAGGAGCGCGCCGAGCGCGCGAAGTGGTGCCGTGGTTCGTCCTCGCATGGTTCCTCCTATCGGGTCGGTGATTTCGAGGACGGCATGGCCGTCGCAGGAGCCGAGAGCAAGCCTCACGCCATTCGCCGGCGCATCGGGCGGCGTCAGCATCCATGTCGACGCAAGTTTCTATTATATCATAACCTAGGGGGCCACGACTGCCGGCCGCGGCGGAGGGCGCGGGGTTCCGCCTGGAGTGGAACGTCCCCAGGGGTTCCTTTCCGGTGCCGGTCGTGACGAAACCGGGTACGTAGGAACGGAGGTATCCGTGGCATCTTGGCGGACACGTCGGCAGCGGCTTCTAGTGGGGGCGCTGGCGCTCGGCGTGGTGGTCGACTTCCACGGGGAGACTCAGTGGCACAAGCCTTGAGCACAACACGCGATCGCTACCGAGGCGCGCTTCTAGGGCTCGCGGTCGGGAACGCGCTCGGGCTTCCCGTGGAGTTCTGGCCGAGCGCGGAGATCCGTCGCAGGTATCCGGACGGCGTGCGGGAGATCGACGCGGCGGAGCTCCGGCTGCCTTGGGACGACGATCTCGCGCAGGCGGCGATCCTCGCGGAAGCGATCCTCGAGCACGACACGCTGCGGCACGACGACCTCGCGCGCCGGCTCCTCGAATGGGACGAGTCGAACGGACGCGGGATGGGGAACCAGACACGCGCCGTGATCAACGCGCTCCGGCAGGGAATCGCCCCCTCGGAAGCGGCCCGGCTCGTATGGGAGCGGGACGGCGGGAATCCGGCGGGGAACGGCGCGGTGATGCGCTGCGCCCCTGTGGCGCTGCGCTGGCGCGCCGACCGCGCCCGATTACTCGACGAAACCGAGCACAGCGTCCAGGTGACGCACTACGACCCGCGGTGCGCTTGGTCCGCGTACGCCGTGAACCTCGCGGTCGCGGCCGCTCTGGACGGGAGGACCGCCTCGCTCGAGGAGATCGCGCTCGCTCTGGAACACGTGAACGCGAGCCCGAACACGGTGATCGCCGTCCGTTCGGCCTCGGGCCGCAGGCTGGAGCATCTCTCTCTGGACGGCTCGGCGATCGGATTCACGCTGAAGACGATGCAGGCGGGCTTGTGGTGTCTGGAGAACGCGGCCTCCTTCGAGGAGTCGCTCGTGGAAGTCGTGCGCGCCGGTGGGGACACGGACACCAATGGCGCGGTCGCGGGCGCGGTGCTGGGAGCCCTCCTGGGGGCAGGCGCGATTCCCGAGCGCTGGACCGCGAAGATCCGGCGCAGGGACCATCTGGTCGCGCTCGCGGATGGACTCCTCGAGCGCTCCGTGGCTCCGTCCGGGAGCGACGGAGGCAGCTCCCGGACGAGGGCGGCCGGTCGCTAGACCGAATTCAGCGCGTCGATCGCGTCCTGATACGCGCCTTCCAGCGACGGCGCGAGGCCGAGCGGATCCGCGATGATGCACGCGACGGCGATCGCGGCCACGAACGCGGCCAGAAGGCCGTACTCGATCAAATCTTCTCCCGCCTCATCCCGAATGAAGCCATCCAGTCGGTGGAGCATGGCGAACCTCGTGAAACCAGGTGGTGCTGCACGGTCCCGTGCTCTGAACCCGCCACGGGTGACTTCCATACACGTTGTGTACGCAAGGTCCGGGCCGTTCCGCGCGAAGCCACGCGTGCAACTCGGGAGGTCATGGCGCCGTGGCACCTACGAGCCACGCGGCGGTAGCGCGTGACGCTCGAGAGGCTTGGCGGGGCGGGATTCTGGGGCTTTCCACCCAGCGTGCGGGCGCGGACGGCCTCGATGCGGGCAGGGAGTGAGCGGGGTTGCCGGGCGTGAGAAGAGGGACCGTGCAGGGCGCACGGCCCCTCTCACCCTGCACTACTTCCGGACGGGCACCACGTTCTTGTCGTCGAGCCCGAGCACGTTCACGAGGTCCGAGCCCGCGGGCACGATGAACTTCGTCTGATCGGCGAGCACGTGATGGAGCACGTCGAGCCGCTTGCTCACCTCGGCGCGCTCCCGGAAGAACTGCTCCGCGGCGTTCGAGACGAGCTCGATGGCCTTGGCGTCCGCGGTGGCGCGGAGCACCTTGGCCTGCGCGTCGCCCTCGGCGCGCAGGATGTCGGACTGGCGCACGCCCTCGGCCTGGAGGATCTGGGCCTGCTTCACCCCCTCCGCCTCGAGGATGTTGGCTCGCTTGTCACGCTCCGCCTTCATCTGGCGCGACATGGCCTCGGTGATGTCCGCCGGGGGATCGATCTTCTGCACCTCGACCCGGGTCACCTTGACGCCCCACGTGTTCGTCGCCTCGTCGAGCACCGACCGGAGGTTCGCGTTGATCGTGTCGCGCGCGGTCAGGGTCTCGTCCAGCGACTTGTCGCCGATCAGGTTCCGAAGGTTGGTCTGGGCGAGCGTGGTCGCGGCGTAGGAGAAGTGCTGGACCTCGAACGTGGCCTTCACGGGATCGATGATCCGGTAATAGATGACCGCGTCGACCGTCACCGAGACGTTGTCCTTGGTGATGACCTTCTGGGGCTCGACGTTGATCACTCGCTCGCGCATGTCGACCTTGACCATGTCCTCGATCACCGGCACGAGGAACGTGAGCCCGGAGTCCACGGTCGCACGGTACTTGCCGAGGCGGAGCACGAGGCCCTTCTCGTACTGCGCGACCACCCGGGCGGCCCGGGCCAGGGCGATGAGCGCGACGAAGGCCAGTACCGAAAGCAGGATGCTCAGGAGTCCCATTCGATCACCTCACCTTGAGAGTGACGCCGTCCACCGCTTCCACGGTGACGACGGTCCCCGGCTCGAGCGGCCCCGTGACGCCCGCGGCGGGCGCCGCGAGCCATTCCTCGCTCTGGATCCGGACGCGCCCGAACTCGTGCGTCTGGATCCGCGTCGTCACCACGCCGGATTGGCCCAGGAGCGCGTCCGCGTTGCTCGGAACGGACTTCACGCGCAGGTTGTTCCGGACCCACCTCCGTCCCGCGACGAGATAGGTCAGACAGAGCACGGCGGCCACGATCCACGCGAGATTCGTGTTGTCGGTCCAGAGCCCCACGATCCCGCCCAGCATGAACGCGGATCCGATCAGCACGAGGTCGAATCCCGCGAACCCGCCGAGCGCGACCTCCACGAGGATCAGGAGCGCGCCGCCGATCAAGAGCGCCCAGTTCCAGTCCAGTTCCATGAGAGACCCTCCGGTCCGGGGTGGGACTTCCCTCGGGCGGGGAATCTACCAGATCGTGCGCACGCGGACATCCGGCTCGCGCTCCGTTCCGAGCGGCAGCCCGTCCCTCACGGGGTGGGTCCCTTCAGCTCGCGGTGGAGCCACGCGCGCGCCAGCGTCCAGTCGCGCTTCACGGTCGCGGGAGAGACGGAGAGCACCTCGGCGGCTTCCTCGATGGAGAGACCCGTGAAGAAGCGGAGCTCGACGACGCGTGCCTGGCGCTCGTCGAGCTGCGCCAGCCGCTCCAGGGCGGCGTCGAGGTCGGCGGCGGAGACGCCCATCGGATCGGCGGGCGTTGCGGGCTCCGCTCCGGACGCGGCAAGGGCGTCGATGGCGACGTGCATTGCGCCGCCTCCGCGCTTCTGCGCGTCGCGCCGGCGCGCGTGGTCCGTGAGGATGCGGCGCATCGCCTGTGCGGCGAGCCCCATGAAGTGCGCGCGGTTCTGCCAGGACACGTGCCGCTGGTCGAGAAGGCGGAGGTACGCCTCGTGGGCGAGCGCGGTCGGCTGGAGCGTGTGGCCGGGGCTCTCGTTCTGCAGGTAACCGCCGGCAAGCCGGCGCATCTCCTCGTAGACGAGGGGGAGGAGCGCGTGGAGCGCGGCAGCATCCCCTTGGCGCCAGCGAAGAAATGTTCGTGTGACCTCGGAAGGGGACGGGATCCCCTCCTTCCCGCCGGGGGCGTCCATGGGGCTCGCAGTATAGCCGTGAGCCCATCCGTCCCACAAATGCGCGTTCTCGGTACGCGTCGCGCTCCGCGGCGTCTCTGAAGGGGGAACCGACATGGTCCGCGCCGTCCGAACCGGGGTCATCACCACCACGCTGCTCCTACTCTTCGGCCTTTGGCTTGAAGCGCGGACCGTTCTCGCCGGTCCGTTCGACGGGATCAAGAAGAAGGCGGAGAACAAGGCTACCCAGGAAGCCGAGAAGGCGATCGAGGATGCGGGTGAAGAACCCGCCTCCCAGGAGAAGTCCCAGCCCGAGACCGGAGTCCACGAGGCGGGGGGCGAGCCGGCCGGGGAGACGTCGGCCCCGGCCGGCGCCGAGTCCGAGGCGTCCGGGTCGAATCAGGGAGGCGCTCCACTCTCCTCGGTCTCGACGAAGTTCGATTTCGTTCCGGGCGACAGCGTGCTGTTCGCGGACGATTTCACGCAGGATGAGCTGGGCGAGTTTCCGGCCGGCTGGCGCCTTGCTTCGGGGACCTTCGAGGTAGCGGAGATGGAAGGCGAGCGGTGGCTCCGGTGTTCGAGCGACGATGGACACATCTCCATGAAGGTGCCCAAGGGTTTGCCGGAATACTGGACCCTCGAGTTCGACGCGTTCGGTTTTGGCCCGGACGCGCACCTCACGGTCACGGCTCTGGAGGCCAATGGCGGCGAGGTGTGGCAGACCACGTTCCCCTCCGGAGAACGGAACCTGGCGTTCCGATGCGGTGACCTCTACTCGGCCACGCCGCTTCCCGGCAAGGCATCCGGACGTCACCGCATGATGTACTACGCCCGCGCGACGGCCCTGAAGGCGTACATGGACCGGGAACGCCTCGCGAACGTTCCCGACGTGACCGGACGCGGCATTCCCGCCGAGATCGACTTCCGCCTGTGGGCGCCGGGGGATCAGCCGAAGCTCATGATCACGAACGTCCGGTTCGCCAAGGGGCCACGCCCTCCGAAGGACATGCTCGCCGGGGGGAAGCTCGTGACGTACGGGATCCATTTCGACACCGGCTCCGACGTGGTCCGGCCGGAGTCCGCGCCCGTGCTGCGTCAGGTCGCGGCCTACCTCGAGTCGAAGCCCGACGTGAAGCTGCGCATCACCGGACACACGGACAACGTGGGCACCACGGCGTCGAACCTCGATCTCTCGAAGCGCCGCGCGGCCGCGGTCGCGGGGGTTCTCGTAAGGGAATTCAAGCTCGCCGAGGATCGGTTCCAGACGGATGGGAAGGGCGATACCCAGCCGGTGTCCGGCAACGCCAAGCCCGAAGGCCGCGCCATGAACCGACGGGTGGAGTTCACCAGGATCGATGCCGCGGTGGCAAGGAAGCCGGCGGGCTCGAACGGATGATACGAGAAGACCCCTGCCTTTCGACGCGCCTCTAATGCACTGCGCCCATCCCGTTTAGATCCCTTGACCCATTTTGTCATGACGAGTAGACTCCCACCAGCTGCAGCGTCTGAGTGGTTGGCGCCGCCGCTTCCCCCTACGAGGAAACGTGGTCCAGCGAAACGGGTCGAAAGCTCGCAAGAAGAAGCCTGCTCCGAAGCCGCGTCCCCGCCATGCTGCAAAGGCCAAACGCTCTTCCGGGAGGATCCGGATTCTCCTCGCCGACGGCCAGCTCATCGACCGCGCGGGTCTCATCGCGATCTTCAGGGCACAGTCCGATTTCGAGGTGGTCGGCGAGGCGTCGGATGCGGTCGAAGCCGGCCGACTGAGCCACGAGCTCGAGCCTTCGGTGACGGTCCTCGCGCTCCAGCTTCCCGCCCCGGACGGAAAGACCGCGCTCTCGTACATTCGCTCCCACGCGCCCACCATTCCCATCCTCGCGGTGGCCGAGCGCGGGCGACGCGAGTGCATGGTTCTCAATCCGCCCCGGCTCGGAGGCACGCAGGAGCCCCACGAGCGGTGCGCGTCGGGCACCGATTGCCTGGAACTCGCGGTCTCCCAGGGAGCCACCGGCACGATCCGCCGGGACGCGGATCCGGAGGAGCTCTACCGCGCGATCCGCACGGTGGCGTCCGGTAAGGCGTACTACGAGGCGGGCACCGCGGCCGCGATCATGCGGCACGCGCTGGGCGGCGCCGACCGCGCCTACCGGAACCTCTCCGCGCGCGAGACCGAGGTGGCCCAGCTGATCGCGAACGGCCGCTCGAACAAGGAGATCGCGCAGGCGCTCGGGATCACGGACACCACGGTGAAGAAGCACGTCGGTCAGATCCTGGCCAAGCTGAAGCTTCAAGACCGGCTACAGGTAGGTCTCTACGTCGCTCGCAACCCGCTCGTGCTTCGGCTGCACGATGCGGGAACCGCCTGACCGCTAGACCCGGGTCTCGCCCGCCCCAGATCCGCTCCGCGCCACGACGGGCCTATTCGTCGTGGCACTCCACGCACGCCTCTCGCTGAAGACCGAGGACGCCCCCGGCGGCCGTCACGTGGCACGTCCCGCAGGCGATTTCCTCGTCCTCGACGTGCACCGAGTGGCTGAACTTCCCCCGGAAGCTCTCGACGGTCCCTTTCTGGATGTCCGCATGGCAGGGGACGCAGGTCGCCGGGCGGCGCAGGTCGGCGGCCCGGTGGTGACACGACTCGCATCCGGAGGCGTCGAACCGGACGACTTCGCCCTCCGGCTTCTCCTCGTGCGTCCGGTGGCACCGCTCGCAGTCGATCTTCTGCTCGACGACATGCTTCGCGTGGGCGTGGCGCCTGCCGAAGATCTCCCCGCTCCGCTCTTCGATCCCCTCGTGGCACTCGAGACACGGCGACTCGTAAGGCGGCTCCGGCCAGGGCCGCGGTAACGGCGCGAGTCCCCGC
>DASTBC010000147.1 GCA_035712245.1 Candidatus Eisenbacteria bacterium | reverse complement strand
AGGGGCCGCACCGTCTCGCTCGCGCGCTGCACGCGGCCGTACACGCCGACGCCGCAGGCGCGTGGCGACCGGCTCGCGATTCGAGCAACTTACCTCCGAAACTCGGCCCGTGGATTGCAAGTCGGGGCTCCGGCATGAATTCTGCGTAGGCGCGATGCTTGCCGCATTCCCCTGCGGACCCCTGACGGACAACATGCTTCGACTACGGAGGGTCTCTCATGTTCACACGGACGTGCCGCCGACGTCTGATCCTCGCCTTCGTCGGTCTGGGATCGCTCGCCGCCACCGCGGCCATCGGCCAGACCTCCAACTCGATCACGCTCGTGTGGACCGCGCCGGGGGACGACGGAACGATCGGGCGCGCCACGAGGTACGATCTGCGCTATAGCGCCAATGCGATCTCGGGCACCGACACGACGAGCTGGTGGAATGCCGCGACCGTCGTGAACATGACGGGCAAGGTCCCGTCCGTGTCGGGAGCGCTCGACTCCATGGCGGTGAGCGGTCTGACCGCGGGTGTCCGGTACTACGCCGTGATCCGTGCCGCGGACGAGGTGCCCAACTGGAGCCGGTATTCGAACGTGGCGTCCTTCCTCGTCGGCGACCAGATTCCACCCCGGCAGGTCGTCGACCTCATCGCGCGCTGACACCGCCGGGCGCGGCCGGATGGCGTGGTCGCGAAAAAACTTGCGGCATCGGGTCTTCCGGGGCAGAATCGGCCCCCGAAAACTCACCCCTTGGACCCTGGGAGACCCGATGTCCGTCACCGCCGAGCATCACTCGCACGATCCGATCCCAAGCCGCTGGCCCATCCTCGCCGCCTTCGCGATGGGCTTCGTCCCGGCCGGCCTCATCCTGAACGCGCACGGCCGCAAGGAAGGGCTCTGGATCCTGGGGCTGGGGCTCGCCGGCACGCTCTGGTTCGCCGGGAAGTGGTGGGGAGAGCTCCTTGCCGAGCGGTTCTTCGGACGGGACGCCGCCGACGCGGACGCGCGGAACGGCCGCTCGTTCATCCTCTTCATCCTGTCCGAGGCCGCGATCTTCGGCTCGTTCTTCGCCGCGCTCTTCTACTCGCGGGCGCACGCGCCCGCGTGGCCGCCCGAAGGGATGCCGCACTTCGACATCCTGCTCCCGGCGATCAACACCGTGATCCTGCTCGGGAGCAGCGTCACGCTCCACCTGGGACACACCGCGCTCGAGCGCGGGCGGCGCGACGGCGTCATCGCCTCGCTCCTCATGACGATCTTCCTCGGCGCCCTGTTCCTCTGCGGCCAGGCCTACGAGTACGGCGTGCTGAACGGGGAGGCGTTCACGCTGAAGAGCGGCGTCTTCGGAACGACCTTCTTCATGCTCACGGGATTCCACGGACTCCACGTGCTCGTCGGGATCATCTTCCTGAACGTGGTGTACGGGGCGGCGGTGCGGGGGAAGATCACCCACGAGCAGAACTTCCCCTTCCAGGCGGCGTCGTGGTACTGGCACTTCGTGGACGTGGTGTGGATCTTCGTCTTCACCGTCGTCTATCTCCTCTAGGCCTCACGGCCGCGCTTCTCCTGGCGCTCGCCGGCTGCCAGACCCTGGCAGGCTCGGGCGAGGGCAAGTCCCAGTTCGTCGAGCACCGCGCGAAGCTCGGGGAGGAACGCGCCGCGATCGAGCGCGCCGCAGTCCAGGGCGACCTGACCTCGATTCGCACGCAGATCACCGCCATTCGGACCAGGCTCGCCACGATCGAGTCCCAGTCATCCGCCATGAACATGATCGACCGTCAGCACCTCGCCATCCAGGGCGCGACCGCTCGGCGGATCATGGCGGAGGCCGAGCGCTGGATGGACGCGGGTGACGCCGAATCGGTCCGCACCGAGGTCGACAGGCTCGGCGGCACGCTCATCGAGATCGACACCATTCTCGATCGGACGATCCGCGGCTCGAAGCCCGAAGAATCGGCGACGGGCTAGAGGTCATGAGCTCCATCGAGCGGATCGAGGCCTGGATCGACCAAGGCGACGAAGCGCTCGACGCGGGGGACTTCGAGCGCGCGCTCGCCTGCTTCGACGAGGCGCTCGAGGAGGACGCGGAGCACTGGGGCGCGTCCCTCGGACGCGTCGAGGCGCTCCACGCCCTCTGGCGCACCGAGGAGGCCTTCCAGGTGCTCGACGCGATGCGCCCCGCGGACGGACAGGACGACCCGGACCGCGCCGATCTCGAAGCGCGCGTGCGGGAGGCCGCGGGGCGGTTCGAGGAGGCCGATCGCCTCTTCGCCGAGGCGCACCGCCTCGCTCCGAGCGAGTATCCGCTCCCGATCCGCACCAGCGAGTCCGACTTTCGCGAGATCCTCGACACGGTCCTCGAGTCGCTCCCTCCGGTGATCCGGGAGACGGTCGCATCGGTGCCCGTGATCGTGGAGCCCAAGCCCACGGCCGAGATCGCTGACCGCGCGCCGCACATCACGCCCGACGTGCTCGGGCTCTTCGTGGGCTCGCCGGTGGGGGACAAGGTCTCGGCCCCGTCCGGCTATCCCGACGTGGTGCTCCTCTTCCAGCGAAACCTCGAGCGCGCCGGAAGGAACCGGCGGGAAGTCGCGCGCGAGATCAAGATCACGCTCCTCCACGAATACGGGCACTACCTCGGGTTCGACGAGGAGGAGCTGGAGCACCTGGGGCTCGGGTGACATGGCCCCGCTGCGGCGAGAGGACTTCCTTCTTCGCCAGCTCCAGGCGGTCGCCGCGATGCTCGCGCACGTCGTGGGGCTCCGGGTCTCGGGACGCGTCGAGGAAGCTCACGCGGAGCTGGAGAACGCGTACGCGACGCTCCTCGGCTCCCGGGGAGAGCTGATCCGGCGCGTGGACGAGCGGACCGCCGCGCGGCTCCTCGGGTACCGCGAAGCCGCGGTCGCGTACGCCGATCTCCTCACCCAGGAAGCGTTGCTGGAGGAGGATCCCGATCGCCGGGCAGGGCTCGAGGAGCGCGCGAGGCGCGTGCGAGCGGTTCAGGAAGGTGAGGACCGTGAATCCGGCTCGTAGCGCGAGCGCGCCGTCCACCGCCGCCGCGGCCACCGGACCGCGGCGCCTCGCGATCATCGGCGCCGGGCCGATCGGCGTGGAGGCCGCGCTCCTGGCCGTCACCCGGGGTTGGCGCGTCGCCGTCTACGATGCGGGACAGGTCGGCGAGCACCTGCTCCGGTACGGGGACACCGTCCTCTTCACGCCGTTCGGCATGACCTCGACCCCGCTCGGGCGGGACCGGCTGCGCGCGTCCGGACACGAGGTGCCGCCCGAGGGGGCGCTCCTCCGCGCCCGTGACCTTGTCTCCTCGTATCTCGCTCCCATGGCCTCGCTGCCGGAGCTCCGGGACGGCATACGCGAGCGCGCTCGCGTGACACACGTGGGCCGCGACGGGTTCACGAAGACCGGATCGAGCCGAGCGGGCGCGGACGCCACCCGGGAGGGAAGTGAATTCCTGCTCCGGATCGAGGCTCCGGGAGGCGAGACGCGCTTCGAACGGGCGGACGTCGTGATCGACGCGTCCGGCATCTACGGCCAGCCGAACGGCACGGGGCCCGGCGCCCTGCCCGCGCTGGGAGAGGATCGCGTGGGGGACGCCATCGACCGGCACCTCCCGCCGACGCTCTCCGATCTTCGGGAGCGGGTCGCGGGCCGCCGCGTACTGCTCGTCGGAGACGGGCACTCTGCGGCGACGGCGCTTCGGATGTTCGACGAGCTCTCGCGCGATCGGGACGCCGCTCCGGAGCGCGTGGAGTGGATCCGTCGCGACCGCGGGAGAGCCGAGCCCTTCGTGGAGGTCGAGGGCGATCCGCTGCCGGCCCGCCGCGAGCTCGCGGCCGAGGCCAACCGGATCGCGCGCTCGTCGCCCTGGATCACGACGCACCGGGGCGCGACCGTCCTCTCCTACGAGCGCTCCGGCTCGGGATCGCTGCGGGTGACGGTGTCGGGCGCCGGCGACGCGAGGACGCTGGAGGTCGATCGCGTGCTCGCGCTCGTCGGATATCGCCCCGATCTCTCGATCACGAGAGAGCTGCAGATCCATCACTGCTACGCGTCGGAGGGACCGATGAAGCTCGCGGCGGCCATTCTGAGCGCGGGCATTGCGTCGTCCGCGCACGCCGGGGACTGCCTCTCCCAGGTGTCCCATGGGCCCGAATCCCTCCGCAATCCCGAGCCCGGGTTCTTCGTCCTGGGCGCGAAGAGCTACGGACGCAACGCGAGCTTCCTGCTCTCCCTCGGACACCGCCAGATCGAGGACGTGCTCACGCTCCTCGGGGACCCCGCACGGGAGCCGGTGACGGCGTAGGAGTCTCCCGGAACCGCTCCATCGACCTTCTCGTCAGCGGAAAGTCCGGCCACCGCTCCAGCACCGCCGTCCACACCTCGCGAGCGGAATCCACCTGGCCGCTCTGGAAGAGCGCCACGCCGAGGTTCTGCGGGTAGTCGGGACGCGTCGAGTCCGCCGCCACGGCGGAGCGGAAGTGCGGGATGGCCAGCGAGGGGCGATTCGTTCGCATGAAGGAGAGCCCGAGGTTGTTGTAGGCCTCCGCGCGCCTCGATCCGCGCCGGATCGCTTCCGTGAGCCGCGCGATCGCCTCCTCGTGGCGGCCGAGGTTGTAGAGGATCGTCCCCGCCCGTACCCAGTAGCGATGATTCGTCGGCTCCGCCGCGAGCGCCGCCTCGGCGTACACGAGCGCCGAGTCCTGGTCGCCGCGGTCTTCGTAGTACTCGGAGAGCATGCTCACCGCGTACCCCTTCCCGTACGGCGCGATCGACGCCGAGGGGCCCACCAGGGTCTTGAACCTCGCGATGCCGGCGGACTCGATGGCGTTGACCAGAACGAACGCGAGGAGCGAGCCCATGGAGATCGCGACCAGTCCCGCCGCGGCGCTCCTTCGCGTCGCGATCGCGCGGCCGAGGACCGCGCCGGCCACCGCGAGCGGGATCAAGAGGAGCGCGGTGAGATCCCAGTCCTGGGCGGGTGCCACGGGGAGGTTGAGGGCCGCCGCCGTCAGGGCTCCCGGGATCGCCGCCGCCGCCAGGATCTGCGAGCCCGCGCGCTCCGGGACGATCCGTCCGCGCCGTCGCGCCGCCCACGAGAGGAGCAGGAGCGTGGGGACCGGAGCCACGAGGAGGAGCGCGTTTCCGAAGTCGACCGCCCGTTCCACCGAAACGGTGCCGTGCGGAGCTTCGAGGTGCGCCGCGTGCGCTCCTCCGGTCGCGCGCGCCGCCGTGCGGAAGGGCTCGATCCACGCTCGTGGCGGCGACCCCGCGAGGACGAGAAGCACGGGAGCGATCACGAGGGGAATCACGAGCCGCGCCGCTTTCGCCGGGACGCCGTCCCCGCGCCGCCACACGGCGACCGCGTACGCCGGGAACAGGAACAGCGTCGCGAGGTGCGTCGCGATCGTCACGCCGAGCGCGATCCCGAGGAGCCAGGGCGGATCCGCGCCCCGCGCGTGACGGAGCGCCAGCCACAGCGTTCCCGTCACCGACACGCTCACGATGGGGTAGCTCTCGATGTACCCGAAGTAGAGCTGCGTGAACCCCGCGGTGAGGAGGAGCGCCCAGACCAACCAACGGGCCGCCGGATCGACGACCGTCTCCCGGACGATGCCCCACGCGAGCGCCGCGGCCGCGACCCCGCACAGCACGGGAAGGATCGCGAACGTGGAGTCGAGCTGGGGAAGCCCGAGCGCGCGCGTCGCCGTGGCGAAGGCCTGCCAGAGCGCGGACGCGAGCGGCTCGTTGAACGGCTGGGTGTCGCCCCCGAGGAGCCCGTTCAGCCACACGAGTCCGTCGCCCAGGAAGAACGTGCGCGCGCGGAGGAGGTAGAGGAGCGCCCCGTAGACCGGAAGGACGGCGAGCCACAGCCAGGGAGCGGATACGACGGAGTTTCCGCGCGAACCGCCGCGCGAGCCCCGGTGCGCTCCAACGCGGCTGCGACCCCTCGGCCGCGGTCTCGCCGGCGTCGCGGCGGCTCCCTCGCCGCGCGGCGAGGGGCTCGTGCTCCGCTCGCGCGCACCGACGAGGAGGGCCACCACCCCGGCCCCGGTCAACCCGAGCGCGAGCCACCGAAGGGTGTCCGGCAGGAACGCGGGCGGGTGGAGGCCCCAGTTCCGGGGACCCGGGTTCAGGGTCGCGATCACGACTGCCGCCGCGTACGCCGCCGCGAGAAGGGCCAGCACCGCGGCAGTATAGCGCCCCTGCGCCCCGCGTCCTTTCCCGGTTGCGCGTCTCGTTCCGGGGCGTACAATGACCCGCAATAGGTGATTCCAGCGCGCCCTGAGGCCCCCGGCTGATGCGTTTCGAGTCCGGCGGTCGAAGGGCGTCGTGCCGTCCGTCGCAAGGGGGTTCCCTCATGCCCATGGTCGCCGAACAGGTCCGCAATCCATTCCAAATCGCGCAGCGACAGTTCGATATCGCCGCCGACGTGCTCAAGCTGGAGGACGGGATCCGGCTCAAGCTCCGGGTCCCACGCCGCTGCCTCACGGTGTCGGTGCCGTTCGAGATGGACGACGGCTCCTGGCGCGTCGTGATCGGCCACCGCGTGCAGCACGACGTCTCGCGGGGACCCGCGAAGGGTGGGATCCGGTTCCATCCGCAGGTCACGCTGGACGAGGTGAAGGCGCTCGCGGCATGGATGACCTGGAAGTGCGCGGTCGTGAACCTGCCGTACGGCGGCGCGAAGGGGGGCATCGAGGTCGATCCCAAGGCGCTCTCGATGCACGAGCTGGAACGGATGACCCGCCGCTACACGAACGAGATCGCGATCATCATCGGGCCCGAGAAGGACATCCCCGCGCCGGACGTCTACACCGACGCGCAGGTGATGGCGTGGATCATGGACACCTTCACGATGCGCCAGGGCTTTGCCTCGCCGGGCGTCGTGACCGGCAAGCCGATCTCGCTCGGCGGCTCGCTCGGCCGCCGCGAGGCCACCGCCCGCGGCTGCACGGTGACGATCGAGGAGGCGTGCCGCCATCTGAACCTCCAGCTCCAGGGCCTCACGGTCGCGATCCAGGGGTACGGGAACGCGGGATCCATCGCGCACGACCTGCTCCACGAGCGCGGCGCCAAGGTCGTGGCGGTGAGCGACTCTCGCGGGGGCGCGACCAGCACGAAGGGGATCGATCCCGCGGCCGTGCAGTCCCACAAGGAGAAGAACGGGACCGTCGCGGGCATGCCGGGGACGGACCGGATCACGAACGCGGAGCTCCTCGAGCTCAAGGTGGACGTCCTGATCCCCGCGGCGCTCGAGAACCAGATCACCGAGGAGAACGCGCCCAGGATCCGGCCGAAGATCCTCGCCGAGGCGGCGAACGGGCCGACCACGCCCGAGGCGGACCCCATTCTCCACGAGAACGGCGTCTTCCTCATTCCCGACATCCTCGCGAACGCGGGCGGCGTGACGGTCTCCTATTTCGAGTGGGTGCAGGACCTCGCGAACTACTTCTGGTCCGAGAAGGAAGTGAACGACAAGCTCGAGACGGTGATGCGGCTCTCGTTCGCGGACGTGCTGGGGCTCGCCCAGAAGCATCGCACACACATGAGAACCGCGGCGTACGTGCTCGGCGTCGGCCGGGTGGCGGAAGCGACGCGGCTCCGGGGGCTATACGGATGAGCCGGACCACCGAAGCGGCCAAGACGCCTCAGGCGCAGTACAAGGCGCCTGCCGAGGAGGTGCTGAACCTCAAGGCCATCGATCATCTCGAGTTCTACGTCGGGAATGCGCGCCAGGCGGCGTTCTTCTACGCCCAGGCGTTCGGCTTCGGGGTCACCGCGTACGCCGGTCTCGAGACGGGCGTGCGGGACCGCGCCTCGTACGTCGTCGAGCAGGGCTCGATCCGCTTCGTCCTGACCGCGCCGCTCGGGCCGGAGGGGGACCTCGCGGACCACGTGCTCCGGCACGGGGACGGCGTGAAGGACATCGCGCTCGAGGTCGACGACGTGGAGAAGGCGTTCGCCGAGACGACGAAGCGCGGCGCCCTGCCCGTCCAGGAGCCGCACGAGGTGAAGGACGAGAACGGCATCGTGCGCCGGGCCGCGATCGCCACCTACGGCGACACGATCCACTCGTTCATCGACCGCTCGCGCTACCGCGGTCCCTTCCTTCCCGGCTACAGGCCCATGGGGAACAGGACCGAGGGACCGCTCCTCTACGTGGACCACGTGGTCGGGAACGTCTCCCTGGGTGACATGAACAAGTACGTCCGGTACTACGCCGACGTGATGGGCTTCAGCCAGCTCATCCACTTCGACGACAAGGACATCTCGACCGAGTACTCGGCGCTCATGTCCAAGGTGATGCAGGGGGGCGAGGGCCGGATCAAGTTCCCGATCAACGAGCCCGCGGAGGGGAAGCGGAAGTCCCAGATCGAGGAGTACCTCGACTTCTATCGCGGGCCCGGGGTCCAGCACATCGCGCTCGCGACCGGGAACATCATCGAGACGGTGACCCGGCTGCGCGACTCGGGGATCCCGTTCCTCAAGGTGCCGCACACGTACTACGAGATGCTCCCGGAGCGAGTCGGGAAGATCGACGAGAACATCGCGGACCTCGACAAGCTCGGGATCCTGGTGGACCGCGACGAGGAGGGCTATCTCCTCCAGATCTTCACCAAGAACGTGGTGGACCGCCCGACCGTCTTCTTCGAGGTGATCCAGCGGAAGGGGAGCCGCGGCTTCGGCAAGGGGAACTTCAAGGCCCTCTTCGAGGCCATCGAGCGGGAGCAGGAAGCTCGGGGGAACCTGTAACGGCGCTCGCGACGGCGCACCCGGTCCGGTCGTGAAGCTCGTCTCGTTCACGCCTCGTGGCGCGAGCGGGCGCCTGCTCGGCGTGATCCTGGACGGCTCGGTGCTCGAGCTCAACCGGGCCGCCGCCATCCTGGACGTGCCGGAGTCGAGCCCCGCGCTCCTCGCGAGGATGGAGTCGCTGCTCCAGGAATGGGACCACGGACTCCTCGTGGCGCGCGAGACCGTGTCCCGCGCCGAAACGGCGGTCGGCGCGTCGCGTGATCGTGTCGCCGGCGCCCGGCATGTTCTGGATCAGGTCACGCTCCACCCTCCCGTCGCGCGCCCGCCGTCGATCCGGGATTTCTACGCCTTCGAGACCCACGTGCGGAACGCGCGCGCGCGGCGAGGGCTTCCGGTGCCGCCCGAGTGGTACGAGTTCCCGGTCTTCTATTTCACGAATCCGGGATCGCTCGTGGGGCACGGCGCTCCGGTGCGGAAACCGGCATGGACCGAGGCGCTCGACTACGAGCTCGAGATCGCGTGCGTGATCGCGAAGGAAGCGCGCGACGTTCCCGCGGAGCACTGGCGGTCCGTGGTGGCGGGACTCACGATCCTGAACGACTGGAGCGCGCGCGACGTGCAGCGGAAGGAGATGGCGGTCGGGCTCGGCCCCGCGAAGGGAAAGGATTTCGCGACGTCGCTCGGACCCGCGCTCGTGACCCTCGACGAGCTCGAGCCGAGCCGCGTCGACGACGGGCGGCACGACCTCGCGATGGAGGCGCGCGTGAACGGACGCGCGCTCTCCCGCGGCAACGCCCGCGACCTCCACTTCACGTTCGGGCAGATGATTGCGAGGGCGTCCCAGGACGTGTATCTTTTTCCGGGAGACGTGATTGGCTCGGGGACCGTGGGCGGCGGATGCCTGCTCGAGCTCGGCCCCGAGGTCCATCCCTGGCTCCGGCCCGGAGACGAGGTCACGCTCGAGATCGAGCGGCTCGGAACCCTTTCCAACAAGATCGTCGAGGCATGAGGACTTGAAGCCCTCGGAGGAGTAGCGACGCCATGCCGATGTACCACACCCTCGGGAAGGTCCCTCACAAGCGCCACACGCAGTTCCGCCGTCCCGACGGGAAGCTCTACACGGAGCAGCTCATGGGGTCGCGCGGATTCTCGGGGCGGTCGTCCTTGATCTACCACCACAACATGCCGACGCAGGCGCGGGAGATCCGTCGAATCCAGGACTGCCGCGTCACCTACGCCGACGAGCAGACCCTTCGCCATCACCACTTCAAGACGAAGGAGCTGAAGAAGCCGGGCGATCCGATCAGCTCGCGCGTGATCCTGCTCCACAACAGCGACGTGTCGATGGCGATCGCCGTGCCGGACCAGAAGATGTCGTACTACTACCGGAACGGTCAGGGCGACGACATGTACTTCATCCACGAGGGAACCGGGCGGATCCAGACGATCTTCGGCGAGCTCCACTACAAGCCGGGCGACTACGTCGTGATCCCCCGGGGAACCACGTACCTGTTCCATCCGGAGTCCGATCCTCAGCGCTATCTCGTGATCGAGTCGGTCTCGTCGATCGAGACGCCGAAGCGGTACCGGAACGAGTACGGGCAGCTCCTCGAGCACGCGCCGATGAGCGAGCGCGACATCCGGAAGC
Organism: Candidatus Eisenbacteria bacterium; assembly: GCA_035712245.1. Lineage (GTDB taxonomy): Bacteria > Eisenbacteria > RBG-16-71-46 > SZUA-252 > SZUA-252 > WS-9. Next base: position 21,061 of record DASTBC010000147.1, on the reverse strand, counting down.
CGGAGCGTCTGGAAACCTTCACGGAACAGGGGAAGTTCGAGGTGCGGATCAAGGCCCGGGATCAGATCACGGCGTACGAGTTCGACTTCCACCCGCTCGACGTGATCGGATGGGACGGGTTCCTCTATCCCTACATCTTCAACATCGGCGACTTCGAGCCGATCACGGGGCGGATCCACATGCCGCCGCCGACGCATCAGTGCTTCGAGGGGCGGAACTTCGTCGTCTGCTCGTTCGTTCCCCGGTTGTACGACTATCACCCCGACGCCGTTCCCGTGCCGTACAACCACTCGAACGTGGACTCCGACGAGGTGCTCTACTACGTGAACGGGAACTTCATGAGCCGGCGCGGGATCGAGGTCGGCTCGTTCACGCTCCACCCGTCGGGGATTCCGCACGGGCCGCACCCCGGCGCCGCCGAGGCGTCGCTCGGCGCCAAGGAGACGAAGGAGCTGGCCGTGATGCTCGACACGTTCCACCCCCTCCACGTCACCACCGACGCGATGCCGTACGACGACAAGACGTATCCCTATTCGTGGCTCGAGCCGTCGGGCAAGTTCGCGGGCGAGGGCGCGACGGGGTGAGCGTCGGCTTCCGGCGGACCCCGAAGTCCGACGTTCCGTGAGCGAGGCGCCGCACCCCAGGCTCCAGACGATCGATCCCGCCTCCACACCTCCGGCCGATGTGTACGCGCTCCTGGTCGGTTGTGTCGTCCCGCGTCCGATCGCCTTCGTCTCGTCACTGTCGGAAGCGGGCGTCGCGAACCTGGCCCCGTTCTCGTTCTTCAACGCCGGCGGCGCGAATCCCCCCTCGCTCGTCTTCTCCACGGTCACGAGCGGAGCCGGGCGGGACAAGGACACGCTCCACAACGTGCGCGCCACGGGGGAGTACGTGGTGCACATCTCCCCCTACGGCCTGCGCGAGCGGATGAACCAGGCCTCCGCCGAATACCCGCCGGACGTCGACGAGTTCGAGGCGGCGGGCTTCACGAAGGCGCCGAGCGTCAGGGTGAAGCCCTGGCGCGCGGCGGAGTGCCCGATTGCCATGGAGTGCCGCCTCCACCAGATCATTCAGCACGGGGAAGGACCGTATCACTCGAACTACGTGATCGGAGAGATCCTCCTGTTCCACGTGGCGGAGCTCCTGTTGACGGGCCTTCGTGTGGACTCCTCCTCGATCGACGCCATTGGGAGGCTCGGCGGCCCGAACTACACGAGAGTGACGAAGGAGAGCGTCTTCAGTCTGGCGCGGCCAGTGCTTCCGTCGAAGTAGATGCTTCCACAGGGTCTGGCCCACTCACCAAGGAGGAAACGATGTCCCTCACGAACCGGATTCTAGCGCTCGCGCTGATCGTCGTTGCGGTTCCCTCGGTTGCGCTCGCGGATGCCAAGTCCGACATCGAAGCACGCGCGAAGGAGTGGCTGGACAAGTACAACGCCGGCGATGCCGCGGGCGTCGCGGCGATGTACGACGATGCGGCGCGGCTTCTCCCTCCGATGCAGGACGAGGTCGAAGGCAAGGCCAAGGTTCAGGAGTTCTGGCAGGGAGTCATGGCGGCAGGCGTCAAGAGCGCGGCGTTCGAGGTCGTGGAAGTGCACGCGGCCGGGAATCTCGCCACCGAGGTCGGCCGGTATGTGATGAAGGGCGCCGATGGCCAGCAGCTCGACCACGGGAAGTACATCGTCCTTTGGAAGAAGCAGAAGAAGTCGTGGGTCATCCTGCGCGACATCTGGAACTCCAGCGCGATGCCGGCGGCCGCGGCGAAGTGATGTCGTCTCGTCGGACGGTCGAGGGATGACGCATTGGGCCGGCCCGGCCCCACGGCTTCCACGCGCGGTCCTTCTCGATCTCGACGATACGATCGTCGACGACAGCCGGTACGTTTCCTCGTGCTGGAGAGAAGCGTGTTTGGCGCACCGGGCGCTCCTGGCCGGCACGGATCCCGCCCTGGTCTACGAGGAGATCGAGCGCGTGCGCGCCTGGTACTGGGCGGACCCGGAACGCCACCGGCTGGGTCGCCTCCGGCTCGCCGACGCGCGACGCGATGTCGTCGCGATGGCACTCTCGAATCTCGGGCTCGGTCGCACCGACCTTGCCGAAGCGATCGCGGGCCATTACCAGGCGGCCCGCGAGCGGGGTCTCGAGCCCATCGAAGGCTCGGTGGAGACCGTCCACTGGCTTCGCGAGCGCGGTTGCAGGCTCGCGCTCCTCACGAACGGAGATGGCCGGGCCCAGCGGCTCAAGATCGACCGCTATCAGCTGGGGCCTCTCTTCGAACACGTCCTCATCGAGGGCGAGATGGGTTTCGGCAAGCCGGACCGGCGCGTGTACGAGCTGGCGCTCGAGAGGCTGGGAGTCCGCCCCGACGAGACCTGGATGGTGGGTGACAATCTCGAGTGGGACGTCGCCGCGCCGCAGGCGCTCGGCATCTCCGGCCTCTGGATCGATGCCAACGGTCGCGGGCTCCCCTCGGACTTCGCGCCTCCCCCCGCACGCATCCTCCGGAGCCTCTCGGACTTGATGCGATCCGGCTGAGAGCGGTGGTGCGGCTCCCGCTTCCATCGGCTACCTTGTGAGGGCATGGCTCCCCGGGCCCTCCTCGCGCTCCTCTCCGGTCTCCTGATCGCCTGCAACCCCGCGCGCGCGGAGGACGGGCTGCCGCGGCCGAACGCGACGGTCGAACTCGATTCCCTCGCTCCCGGCGTCTGGATCCACACGTCGTACTACACGTATCCCAATGGATCGCGCTTCTCGTCGAACGGTCTCGTGGTGCGGGACGGAGATGGCCTGACGCTCATCGATACGGCATGGGGAGAGCGCAGCACGTCCGCACTCCTCGACCGGATCGAGCGGGACATCAAGCTCCCGGTCCGGCAGGCGTTCGTCACCCACGCGCACGGCGATCGCATCTCGGGAGCCGACGTGCTCCGGGATCGTGGCATCCCCGTGCGCGCCCATCCGCGCACGATGGCGCTCGCTCTCGAGGTGGGGCTTCCGCCACCCTCCGACAGCTTGCCGGGGCTGGAGAAGGCGGGTTCGTTCGTGTCCGTCGGGACGGTGGAGATCTTCTATCCGGGGCCGGGGCATTCTCCCGAGAACCTGATGGTGTGGGTACCCGCGGAGAACGTGCTGTTCGGCGGATGTGCCGTACGGCCGGCGGACGCCACCACGCTGGGTAACACCGCCCATGCGGATCGGCAGGCATGGTCGCACGCGATCGATCGTGCGGGGAAACGCTACGGCGCCCCCCGAATCGTGGTTCCGGGACATGGCGCCGTCGGAGGGCCCGAGCTCCTTCCGCACACGCTCACCCTCTTGCGGCACCGGCCGTGAGCCCATCCGGCTACTCCGGAGCGCCCCTCCCGAAGACGGTCCGCTCTTCGAGGGAAGATCGCCCCCGAGACTTTCGTTTGGGTATCATGGCCCAAGAAATCGTCGAAGGTTCCCACCGACGTCACCGAGGATATCGTGCGGGAGATCGCGCTGCCGCTCTGCTACGAGCTTCGGGAGAAGGGGCGGGCGTGACGCTCGCCGTCGCCGCGCCGGAACGTCTGGAGACGGATCGCCTGATCCTCCGAAAACCGGTACCCGAGGATGCGGATGCGATCTTCACGCGGTACGCAAGCGATCCCGACGTGGCGCGCTACATGGGTTTTCCGCTCCATCGCTCTCTGGATGCGACCACGGCCTACCTCGAGCGGAACGAGAACGAGTGGAAGAAGAACGGCGCGGGAGGGTACGTGATCGAGAGCCGTGAAGGGCGCTTCCTGGGCGGCACGGGACTGCACGTGGAAACCGCCCATCGGGCGGCGACCGGGTACGTGCTCGCCAGGGATGCGTGGGGGAAAGGATATGCCGCCGAAGCGCTGGGCGCGCTCGTCTCGGTCGCTCCACGGCTCCGGATCGTGCGCCTCTACGCGTTGACCCACCTCGACAACCGGCCCTCCTGGCGCGTGCTCGAGAAGTGCGGGTTCCAGCGCGAGGCCGTCCTGCGCCGCCACTTCGTGTTCCCGAATCTGGGCACGAGTCCGCTCGACGTGTTCCTCTACGCGCGGATCTTCGCTCTGGAGCCTTCGCCGTGAACCCTCTCGTGCCCGGCTCGAAGCTCGGACCCTACGAGATCGGGACCCTCCTCGGTGCGGGCGGCATGGGTGAGGTCTACCGCGCGCGGGATCCGCGCCTGGGAAGGGAAGTCGCGGTCAAGGTGCTGCCGAGAGCGTGGGCGGGCGATCCGGAGCGGCAGCAGCGCTTCGTGGCCGAAGCGCGCGCCGCGGGCTCGATCAATCATCCGAACATCGTCACGCTGCACGATGTCGGTGTCGCCGACGGCGCGCCGTACCTGGTCACCGAGGTTCTCGAGGGCGAGGCGCTCCGTGCCGTGATCGAGCGCGGAACGCTGTCGCCCGAGCGCGCGGCCGAGATCGTCATCCAGATCGCTCAGGGACTCGCGGCGGCCCACGCGAAGGGAATCGTCCACCGGGATCTGAAGCCCGAGAACCTCCAGGTCCTGCCCGACGGACGCGTCAAGATCCTGGATTTCGGAATCGCCAAGCTGACCCGCACCGACTCGAACCCGCTCGCCGAGACCACCCCCGTGTTCGCCTCCATGACGGCGACCGGGACGATCCTGGGGACGGTCTCGTACATGGCGCCGGAGCAGCTTCGCGACAAGCCGGTGGACCACCGCGCGGATCTCTTCGCGCTCGGCGCGATCTTCCACGAGCTCCTGACGGGAAGGCAGCCCTTCACCGGAGAGACGGCGGCCGACCGCGTGAGCGCGATCCTCATGGCGGAGCCGCCCGCACTGCCGGCGACGGTCGAGACGGCGATGCCGGGCGTGGAAGCGGTGATCTCGAAGCTCCTCCAGAAACGTCCCGAGGGGAGGTTCGATTCCGCGAGCGATCTCGCCTTCATCCTGCGGCTGCTCGTGACGCGTCGGGCGCCTGCCGTGGGATCCACGGGGCAGGCCGAGGACCTCGAGCCCGGAGCCGTCCGGGATGCGCCGCAGTTTCGCCCGCTCACGTTTCGTGACGGAAACGTCGTTTGCTCCCGGTTCGCGCCCGATGGGCAAACGGTCGTGTACCAGGCGGCGTTCGACGGGAAGGAGAGCGAGATCTTCCTCTCCCGCGTGGAATCGCCGGAAGCACGCGGGCTCGGGCTACGAAACGCGGGCTTGCAGTCCGTTTCGAGGACTGCGGAGCTGGCGGTCACGTTGCGTACGAGGGATTTCATCGGATTCGTTCACCTGGGCACCCTGGCCCGGGTTCCCATGATTGGAGGCCGGCCCCGAGAGCTGGCCGAGGACGTGTTCATGGCGGACTGGTCGCCCGATGGAAGGGAGCTCGCCGTGATTCGCCGCGTCGGAGCGGGATTTCAGCTCGAGGCGCCACTCGGCCGGGCGATCCACTCCACGACCGGCTGGATGAGCCATCCGCGGTACTCCCCGGATGGGAGCCGACTCTCCTTCTTCGACCATCCTGGGATCGGGAGTAACTCGGGGTACGTGAGCGTGATCCGGCCCGGAGAGGCGCCGCGACGTCTCACGAGTGTCATCAGCACGCTCTGGCGCGGCGCGTGGGGTCCGAGCGGTGAGGAGATCTGGTTCGGCGCGATGGGGCACGAGCAGGGGGACGGCGTCTTCGCCGTGAACCTCGAAGGACGCGTGCGGAGGGTCTACTCGTCGCCCGGTTTCGCGGGGGTCGATGACCTGAACGCGGACGGGGACGCGCTCTTCATCACCGTTCAGCCGCGCATGCGGCTGGAGACGTCCACGCGCGCGGGAGGCTTGGCCGATGCGGTCGACCTGTCCTGGCTCGACTGGTCCCTGCTGCGGGACCTGACCGCCGACGGGACGATGGTGCTCTTCGACGAAACCGGCTTCGGCGCCGGAGCCTCCCCCGGAATCTACATCCGGTCGATCGACGGGGAGCCCGCCGTTCGGCTTGGGGACGGAGTCTGTGCCGCGTTTTCGCCGGACGGCCGTCATGTGCTGGCCGGCCAGAACCCCATGGGGGAGGCCATGGTGATTCCCACCGGCGTGGGGAAACCGCGGCGTCTCCGCACGGAAGGCCTTCACGTCTCGTACGGAGACTGGCTTCCGGATGGACGCGAGGTCGTCCTGCTCGCCTCCGAGGAGGGACAGGGCCGACGATTCTATCGATGCGAGATCGAGTCCGGGAAGGTCCGGCTCATGAACGAGGCCGTGATCGGCTCCTTGGTGGTCAAGGTATCCCCGGATGGCTCGGTAGTGGTGGGTCGAGGGGAGGACGGATTGCTGGCTCTGTTCCCACTCGACGGCTCGGCACCCAGGCCGTTCGCGAAGCTCGGCCTCTCGTATCGTCCCGCAGGATGGGCCGGAGATTCACGCTCCTTCTTCGTGTTTCGCGCCACGGAGATCCCAGCGAAGGTCTCTCGCGTCGATGCGGGGACCGGAGCGATGGAGCCCTGGACCGAGGTCACACCCTTGTCGCGGAGCGGAGTGGATGGAATCAACTCCATGCGGTTCACTCCCGACGGAGAGCGCTACGCCTACTCCTATCCGCGAACACACTCCGTGCTGCATCACGCCCGCGGCTTGCGATGAGACATGCACGATGGGCGACGGCCGGCTGCGTCACGCTCGGGCTCGCCCTTACGTTCGCCGCAGCCGGATCCTCCTCGGACGTGGTCACGGCGGGACGGCTGGTCCCGGTTCACGCACTCGACAGCACGCTCACCGACTCGACGTTCGCGGGCTGGGTGGACCGTGTGATCGGCGCCGGCGCACGCGTGCGATGGGAAGCGAACGACTGCGGCGAAGCCACCGGGAGCCCGTCCGACTCCGTGAGGGATCTTCCCTGGTGCGCCGAGATGAACGCCGTGCTCTCTGGAGGCAGGGACCTCACCATTCAGCTCCTGATGGGAACCGTGGGGCAGGGTCTGAATCGGTCGCCGGAACTCTATCTGGCCGCGGTCTCCGGTCCCGAGAGCTCGGCCGTGTTCCACCGGCTCTCGGAAGTGGAGCGCTACCTGGACCAGGAGGCTCCGTTCCTGGGCAACGACTCGATCTACGTGGACGTGAAGGGAAACGTGCACGTGGTCACGTCGGCACGAAAGGACGTGCGTCTCACCAGGGAAGGTCCCTTCCGAGATCCGAAGCTCAGCTCCGACCGGCAGCTCATCGGCTTCCTGCCAGCGTCGGTGGTCGAGTCCGGCCCACGGGGGCAAGACCCGGTCGAAGTGTCGACGGAGGTATGGATCTACCAGGGTGGGCGCGTGGCCCGTCGGTTCGGGCCGGATGGCTTCATTCGCGACTGGGGATTCGTCGGCGCGGGGGATTCGATCGCGGTCTCTAGCGGCGGCCTCCACTTCGCCGGTTTCTACGTTCTGTACGATCTCGCGAGCGGGGAGGAGCTCGCCCGCTCGGAAGACCCCATGACGGAACAGTCTCCCGCGTGGGTGCGGAGCCTCGAACCCTAGAAGGGAGAGGTTGAGGAGAACCGGGATGCCCCGACCGTCGGATACCTCCGTCCTGATGTTCCTTGGGTTGGTCGCCATCGTGGCGATCCTCCTCGTCGTGGGACTGGCGAGGCGAGCGCCAGGCGAGGATCGAGCCGTGTCCCGGCGCTGGTTCGCCGTGAGCCTCGTGATTCTCGCGATCTGGACGATTCCCTCCGCTCTCGCCGCCGCTCGAGGAGCGCTCACCTTCACGGGACGGCCGCCCACGTTCTTCCTGCTCCTTCTGCTCACCACGCTGGCGACCGCCGTTCTCGCCTTCTCGCCCGCCGGCACCCGACTCGTGACCCGCGTGGGAATCGCGGGGCTCATCGGATTCCAGGCCTTCCGCCTTCCGCTCGAGCTGCTCCTGCATCGCCTGCACGGGGAAGGAGCCCTGCCGGTCCAGATGACGTTCGCGGGATCGAACTTCGACATCGTCTCGGGAGTCCTCGGAGCCGTGGTCGGAATATGGGCCCTCGCGGGGCGGGTCCCCCGATGGGCGGTGCTCGCCTTCAACCTGATCGGCCTCGCGCTCCTGGTCACGATCGTGACGATCGCGATTCTCTCCATGCCGACGCCGCTGCGCCGCTTCCACGACGGGACCGCCCCCACCATCGTGGCGAGCTGGCCGTTCGTGTGGCTCCCGGCGTTCCTCGTGCAGGCCGCCTGGTTCGGACACCTGCTCGTGTTCCGGAAGCTCGCCGCTCGCTGATGTACGAGTCGCGACAGCGCCGTCCCCTCACGCGTGGTCAGTTCGTCGGGCGAATGCTGGGGCACTTCCTGGGGGCCCTGGCGCTCATGGTCTTCTCCCTTCTCCTCGGAATGGCGGGGTACACGCACCTCGAGCGCCTGCCGGCCCTCGACGCGTTCCTCAACTCCGCGATGCTGCTCGGGGGGATGGGGCCCCTGCACCACCCGCAGACGCCGGGAGGGAAGCTCTTCGCGGGCTGCTACGCTCTCTACGCCGGGCTCGTGTTCATCGTGATCGCCGGTGTGATCCTGGCGCCGGTCGTGCATCGCGTCCTGCACAAGCTCCACTGGGAGGAAGGGACCTGATCGAGGATCAGCCCTACCGGATCGCGCTTGCGATCGGCGCCGCGCTCCTCCTCCCGGTGATGATCCATCACCGGATCCGCTCCGAGTCGACGCGTGAACCCATCGACCGGCGCCAGGAAGGTCTCTTCTTCCTGCTCACGCTTCGTCCCGTCGGGCTCGCCGCGATGCTGGGACTCTTCGCGTTCCTGATCCAGCCGCGATGGATGGTCTGGTCGTCCGTGCCGCTTCCCGGCTGGCTGCGATGGGGAGGCGTCGTTCTCGCGGTTCTGGGCGGGGCCCTGATCGTGTGGACGCTTCGCACGCTGGGAATGAACCTGACCGACACCGTGGTGACACGACGCGCCCACACGCTCGTCACCAGCGGCCCGTACCGCTGGGTGCGGCATCCGTTCTACCTGTCCGCGCTCTTCATGGTCGTCGGAAACGCGCTCGCGGCGGCGAACTGGTTTCTGTTCGCGGCCGGTACGCTTACGTTCATACTCATGGCCGGAAGGTCGCGCATCGAGGAACGGAAGCTCCTCGAGCGCTTCGGGGGCTCCTACGAGGAGTACCGGAGCCGCACGGGGAGATTCCTGCCGCGGATCGGAGGCGGACGTTGAGGGATCTCGAGGAGCGGCTCGCCGTCCAGGATCTCGCGGTCCGGCTCTTCGTGTCGACCGATCGAAGGGACTGGCCGGCCGTGGAGGACTGCTTCACCGATCCGCTGGTCCTCGACATGACGTCCCTGGCCGGGGGCGAGCCCGCGACGCTCCAACCGTCGGAGGTCACCCGCGCCTGGGCCGAGGGCTTTCGCTTCCTGGATCACGTGCATCACCAGGCCGGAAACTTCCAGGTGCAGGTCGCGGGGGATACCGCGCGGCTCCAGTGCTACGGCGTGGCGTTTCACTACCGCGAGAACGTCCGCGCCGGCGCGAAGACGCGGGTGTTCGTGGGCAGCTACGAGATGGAGATGCGGAAGCGCGGAGGCCGGTGGAAGATCGCCGTGCTCCGGTTCCTCCTGAAGTTCATCGAGGGAAATCGCGAGCTCGAGGGCTCGCCCTGAGTGAGGAGGGTAGGATGCCCTATGTCGACGGATTCGTGTTGCCCATTCCCAAGAAGAACGTCCCCGCGTATCGCAGGATGGCACGCAAGGCGGGAAAGATCTGGAAGGAGCACGGCGCGCTCGAGTTTCGCGAGTGCATCGGGGACGATCTCAAGGTGAAGATGGGAGTGGCCTTCCCGCGCGGAGCGCGCGCGAGAGCGGACGAGACGGTGTTCTTCTCCTACATCGTGTACCGGTCCAAGGCGGACCGGGATCGGGTGAACGCGAAGGTCATGAGGGACCCGCGGCTCCACATGGACCTGAAGGCGATGCCCTTCGACGTCCGGCGGATGATGTACGGCGGGTTCAAGGTGCTGGTGGACCTCTAGGGGTTTCGGGTTGAGCCGCGTCGTCGAGATCCGCTCGTACACCCTCAAACCGGGAACGCTCGCGGCGTTCGACCGGCTGGTGCGCGAGCGATCGCTGCCGATGCTCGAGCGCTGGAAGGTCGACGTCGTGGGGTACGGGGCCTCGCTGCACGACGACCGGTCGTGCTTTCTGATCCGCGCCTACGGGAGCCTCGAGGAGCGGCGGGCGAGCCAGGACGCGTTCTACGGAAGCCAGGAGTGGAAGGATGGACCGAGGGAAGCGCTCCTGAGCATGATCGAGGGCTACACGACGGTCGTTCTCGGGATGGACGAGGAGACCGTCGAAGCCCTGCGTTCCACGCTCCGAACGGGAGGAAGCTCGAGATGAAGCGAAGCATCGCCTGGCTCTTCTTCGTCGCGGCCGCCGGGTCCCTGGCGGCCGGGCTGGCGCCGCTCCTGCGCGACCGTCCGATCAACGTGGTGTTCCTCGCCAGCGCCGTGGTCTGGCTGGTCATGGGTGTGGCCGCGAAACGGGGCGCGTCCCGAGACGAGCGGGGCGGAGGAGGCCACTCCTCATGAGGCGGACGGCGGGTGGCGGTCTCCGGGCATGGGGCCTCGCTCGCGCGAGGAAGGGATGAGCCTCCTCGCGGGCGAGGGGACGTGAGCGTCCGCATCCGTTCCCTGAAGGACCTCTGGCAGCTCGCCCCCTCCGCGGGGGCGGCGCCGAGACCGGAGGATCTCTCGCATCTTCCGGAGGCCGCGCAGCGGTATCTCCGCCACGCCATCGCTCCGGGGGCGCCGCTCGCGACGGCCGTCCGGCTCACGATGCGCGGCGAGATCAAGCTTCGCCAATGGATGCCCTTCGAAGCCGAAGAGGTGATCCATGCCCAGCGCGGCATGATCTGGAAGGCGAGGGTCGGATCCGGGCTCGGCCAATTCCGAGGCACCGACCGCATCGTGGACGGCCAGGGCTCCATGAACTGGCGCATCCTTCGCATCCTCCCGGTGGTTCGCGGCTCCGGACCGGACATCTCCCGGGCGGGAGCCGGGCGGCTCGCGGCGGAGCTTCTATGGCTCCCCTCGATGCTGCTCGCGCCAGGGGTCTTCTGGAGCGGCTTCCATCCTTCCCGGGTGCAGGCCTCTCTCACCGTGCAAGGCCACCCCGCGTCGGTGAATTTCTCGGTGGGGGATCGCGGGGAGCTGAGCTCGATCAGCCTGCTGCGGTGGGGCAATCCAGAGGGAGAGGCGTTTCGGCTCGTGGAGTTCGGAGGATTCAGCGAGGGCGAATCGACCTTCGGCGGATACACCATCCCGAGCCGGCTCCGGGCGGGGTGGTATTTCGGAAGCGATCGTTTCTACAAAGAGGGAGAGTTCTTTCGAGTGACCATCACCGCTGCGGAGTACCGGTGACTTCGCGTCCGCGAGCCCGGGCCACACTCGCCACGTCGTTCCTCCTGCTCGTCTCACCCGGTGGCGGCGCGTGCGCGCAGGAGCCCGGCCCCGGGAGAGAGGTGCGATCCGCGCCGGTACCGGGCGCCTCGGGGGCGGGCACGTCCGTGGTCACGATCTGCGGTGCCGAAGAGCCGGGCCGCAGGCTCACCATGACCGGTCGTGTTCTCGACTACGGCGGACGACCGCTCGCGGGAGCCGCCGTGATCGCGTATCACACCGATGAGGACGGACTCTACAACCCGCGCGGCTCCGACACGCGCGTGCCGCGCCTTCGCGGCACGGCGGTCACCGCGAACGACGGCACGTTCGCGTTCCACACGATCTGGCCCGGCGCGTATCCCGAAGGCGGCGCGCCGGCCCACATCCATCTCATCGTCACCGCTCCCGCGCACCACCCGCGGTTCCTCGAAGTCCAGTTCGAGGGAGACCCCCATCTCACGAGAGAGCATCGCGAGCACGCCGAGCGCACGGGAAACGCTATCATCGTGAGACCGTCGAAGGGGGCGGACGGGGTCTGGACCTTCCACCAGGACGTCCGTCTCAGCGGCAGCTGACCGCACGTCCGCCGGCCACGCGCGGACATGGAGGCACAGATGGACGTCCTCTGGGACGAGCTCACGAGCGGCATTCCCAGCTGGGGAGAATTCGCCCGAGTTCTGATCCGGCTCCTGTTCTCCGCCGCGCTCGGGGCCGTGGTCGGAATCCAGCGGGAGCGGACCGGCAAGCCCGCCGGGCTCCGCACCCACATGCTCGTGGCCCTGGGCTCCACGCTCTTCGTTCTCGTGTCGCTCGAGGCGGGGATGCCCGTCGCCGACACGAGCCGCGTCGTCCAGGGGATCGCGACGGGGATCGGCTTCATCGGCGCCGGCGCGATCCTCAAGCTCGCGAGCGAACGCGAGGTGCACGGGCTCACGACCGCGGCGGGGATCTGGATGACCGCGGCGGCGGGAGTCGCCGTGGGGACGGGCCGGCTGGGAATCGCGGCGCTGAGCATCCTGTTCACCTGGACCATCCTCGCGATCGTGGGCCGGGTCGAGTACCGGATCGAGAAGATGAAGAGCATCGCCAAGATCGGTGGAGAGGAACCCAAGTGACGCTCTCCGAATCCTCGGGCCCGCTCTGGGTGATGATCTCCGGCCCCTATGCCACCGGCGCGAAGACGAAGGCCGACCGGGAGCGAAACCTTCGCGCGCTGAACCGGGCCGCCTACGAGGTCTTCCGGCGAGGCCATGTGCCGATCGTGGGGGTGAACCTGGCGCTCCCCATCATCGAGGCCGTGGGGCAGGACGCGTTCGACGAGGTGATGATGCCGGTCTCGCTCGCGGCCGCCGACCGGTGCGACGCCGTGCTCCGGATCGAGGGCGCGTCGACGGGCGCGGACGAGGAAGTGGAGCGGATCCAGTCCCGCGGGGGGAAGGTCTACTACTCGGTGGCGGAGCTGCCCGCCGCCGAGCGGTCCTGACCGCCGGCCTCTAGCTCGCCGCCGCCGGCGCCGCGGTCTTCACGCGGTGGCGCTCGGTGAACCGGGCCATGCGGCGGAGCCCCTCCTCGAGATCCGAGTCCGAGACGCAGAACGCGATGCGCACGCGCTGACGCGCCTTGGGATTCGAGGCGTATTCGGGCGCTCCCGAGGCCGTCGGCTCGTTCCGGAGCGTTCCGTCCGGCGCGTACTCCGGCATGAGCGCGAACCCCGAGCCGGGGGCCACCGCCACCCGCTCCTCGCGAAGCAGCGCGACCGCGTACTCGTCGCCGCTCATTCCCGTCGCCGAGACGTCCGCCATGACGTAGAAAGCGCCTTCCGGAACGTAGTCCGCCATTCCAGCCGGCTTCAGGATCGACAGCGCGAGGTCCCGCCGATGTCGATAGACCTCGTGCATGCGCCGGATCCCGGGGCGCTCGCTGGCGTGAAGCGCGTGCACGCACGCCCACTGCATGGGAGAGTTTCCGCTCGCGACGAGAGGCTCCTGGCACTTCCGGAGCATCGTGGTCACTCGCGCGGACGGCGTGACGATGGCGCCGACGCGAAGTCCGGTCATCGCGTACGACTTGGAGAACGTGAAGAGCGTGAAGACGCGGCGCTGATCCTCGGGGAGGTCGCGCTCGAACGCGGCGGGAGAGACGTGGTCGCCGCTGTACACGAAGTCCTCGTACGCCTCGTCGCTCAGGATCCAGAGGTCCCGCTCCCGCGCGAGCTCGTAGAGGGCGCGGAGCGTCCGTTCGGGGAACACGGCGCCCGTCGGATTGCTGGGGCTGTTGATCAGGATCGCGCGCGTGCGGTCCGTGACGGCGCGGCGCGCCGCCTCGAGATCCGGCTGGTAGCCCGCGCCCAGCGGATAGAAGCGCGGCCTCGCGCCGAGCATGAGGACCTGCTGGAGGTAGTTCGGCCAGTAGATCTCGGGAAGCATCATCTCGTCGCCGGGTCCGACCATGAGGCTCATCGACGCGAAGAGCGCCTGGGTCGAGCCCGGAGTGATGACCATGTGCTCCGTCGTGGCCGCGATCGCGTTTCGCGCGCGGACTTTCTCCGCGTACGCGGCGCGCAGCTCGTGAAGGCCGACCGTCTGCTCGTAGTGCGTCTTGCCGGAGCGCAAGGCGTCGCACGCCGCCTCGACCACCACGGCGGGAGGGGTGAAATCGGGGTCCCCGACGTGGAGCTTGTAGACGGGGCCGCCGCCCGCCCGCTCCATCTCGTCGGCGAGGCGGAACATCGTTCGGATGGGGGAGAAGGGAATCAGCTCGCTGCGACGCGACAGGCCGGGCATGGCAGTCCCTCGGGTTCGGTTGGGTCGGACGTTCGAGGGAATGATACCAGAGAGAAACGAAGCGGGCCGCCTGTCCCAGCGACCCGCCTCCCGAGTTGGAACGCCAGGGAGGATGCGGTCGGTTCGAGCGCGGCACGCCGCAATGCGGTACGGCTGCCGTCGGCCCCCGGCATCTAGTAGAACGCCCGAGCGGCAGGAAACGAACGGCGGTGAGGGGCCTCTCCCGGGACCCGCGGGTGGGCTCCGGGGTACTTCGGGGGGCTCCTCCCGGGTTCGAAGGCTTCTTGGCCCATTGCGGCAACCCTCTGGCATCTGGTAATCTAGCCGCGAGGGCCGACCCGGCCCGCGTCCACGTTCGTCAGATCGGAGGGCACGAATGAGATTCTCGAGAATCGGGATCTTGGCGGTGGTCGTACTCCTCGTGGGAATCGTGGTCGCGGCGACGGCTCAGGAGAAGGCGGCCGAGCCGGCGAAGGGACAGGCGGCAGCGGAGGCCCCGAAGGGGTCCGCGGCCCCGGCGAAGCTGGGCGCCAGGACGATCATCGGCGAGGTGATCGACCCGGCATGCTGGGTGATCAACGGCGCCAAGGGCGACGCGCACAAGGAGTGCATGATCGCGTGCGCGAAGTCGGGCCAGACGCTGGCCATTCTCGAGCAGAAGACGAACAAGATCTATATCCTCGCGACCGAGCGGCCGGGAGACGATCCCAACCGCGGCGTGATCGACTACGCGGGCCAGAAGGTCATGGTGAAGGGAAAGGTCTTCTCCCGCGGCGGGCTGATCGCGATCCAGGTGGCTTCGGTGGAGCCGTATTCCGCCGCGAAGGCGTCGCGCTAGATTCCGAACACCGGGGGCGCACGAAGGAGCTCTGACATGACGACACGATGGACCTCACGGGCGATCGCCCCCCTTCTGATCGCGGCGCTGGCCGGTTTCGGCGTCCAAGCGGCGGCCCAGAACGGCTCGGAGAAGGATGCGGGGACCGCGGCCAAGACCGAGGCTCCCAAGGCGAGCGCCGCTCCGGCCCCCGCGACCGGGCACGAGCACCATGCGACCACCCCTCGGGCGAAGCCGAAGGCGGGCCGCGAATCCGGAACCGCCATGACGATCGTCGGCGAGGTGATGGACCCGGCCTGCTTCCTCGAAGCCGGGCCCAAGTCCATCGGCCCGGGCCACTACCAGTGCGCCATCGACTGCGCGCGCTCCGGTCAGACGCTCGCGATCTACGATCGCGAGAACGACCGGATCTACTTCATCGCCGGCGAACTTCCCGGCAAGAACCCGAACGATCCCCTGATGGCGTTCATCCACAAGAAGGTGGACGTGACCGGGATGGTCTACCACCGCGCGGGCGCGTACGGGATCGTGATCAACAAGGTCGCGCTGCACCAGGAGAAGAAGTCTTCGGCACAGCGGTAACCGGGGAGGGAACCGCTTCGGCGTGAATTCGCTCGTCCTGCCGCTTCTGGCGATCGTCGTCTTCGCGTTCGCCTACCGCTACTACGGCGCGTTCCTGGCCTACCGCGCCGCCCGGATCGACCCGAACCGTCCCACGCCCGCCGTCACGATGGCGGACGGCCGGGACTTCGTGAAGACGAACAAGTTCGTCCTCTTCGGGCATCACTTCGCGGCGATCTCCGCGTCCGGGCCGCTGATCGGACCCGTGCTCGCGGCCCAGTTCGGATATCTCCCGGGCGCGCTCTGGATCCTCTTCGGCGCGGCGCTCGGCGGCGCCGTGCACGACTTCATCATCCTCTTCGCGTCGGTGCGCCACAACGCGTCGTCCCTGTCGGAGATGGCGCGGCGGGAGATCGGCCCCGTGGCGCACGGGGCCGCGACGGCGGCCATCCTCTTCATCACGATCCTCCTCCTCGCCGGGCTCGGCATCGTGGTCGTGAACGCGCTCGCGCACTCGCCGTGGGGCACCTTCACGGTGGCCATGACGGTCCCGGCGGCGCTCCTCTTCGGGCTCTACATGTACAAGCTGAGGCCGGGGAGGGTCGTGGAAGGGAGTCTGATCGGCGTGGCGATCATCCTGGCGGCGGTGCTCCTCGGCCCTTGGGTCGTGCAGTCGCCGATCGCCGGGTGGTTCACGCTGACGCCGAAGTCGCTCGCCGTGATCCTCCCGATCTACGGCTTCATCGCCGCGACGCTCCCGGTGTGGCTCCTCCTCTGTCCGCGCGACTATCTCTCCACGTACATGAAGATCGGCACGATCATCCTGCTCGTGGTCGGGGTCGCGATCGTCCACCCGAAGATCCTCATGCCCGCGGTCACTCCGTACATCGACGGCTCGGGCCCCGTGCTTCCGGGGATGAAGGTCTTCCCGTTCTGCTTCATCGTGATCGCGTGCGGCGCGATCAGCGGCTTCCACGCGCTGATCGGCTCGGGCACGACGCCGCGCATGGTTCCGGACGAGCGGTCGATCCGGATGATCGGGTACGGCGCGATGCTCACGGAGGGGTTGGTCGCGATCATGGCCCTGATCGCGGCGACCACGCTCGCGCCCGCCGACTACTACCTCATCAACGGCGTGCCGAAGGCGGTCGCGGCGCTCGGGATCCAGCCGGTGCAGCTCGCCGAGCTGACGCGGCTCGTGGGGGAGGAGACCCTTCAGGGACGCACCGGCGGCGCCGTCTCGCTCGCGGTGGGGATGGCCAACATCCTCCGCCAGATTCCCGGCATGGGGAATCTGATGGCGTACTGGTACCACTTCGCCATCATGTTCGAGGCCGTCTTCATCCTCACGGCGCTCGACACGGGCACGCGGGTGGCGCGATACCTCTTCCAGGACGTCGCGAAGCGCGTGTGGGCGCCGCTCGGATCCACCACGAACGTGTGGAGCGTCGCCTTCGTGGGCGCCATCGTCTGCTTCTCGTGGGGATACCTCATGGCCACGGGGAGCATCGAGACGATCTGGCCCTTGTTCGGCGTGTCGAACCAGCTCCTGGCCGTGATCGCGCTCGCGGTGGGGACGACGTTCCTGCTGCGCCAGCGCCCCGTGAAGTACGCCCTCGTGACCTTCCTGCCGCTCTGCTTCCTCACGGTCACGACCGGGACCGCCGGCGTGCTCAACACGTTCCGCTATCTCTCGCCGTCGTACATCGCCGAGAAGGGCGCGTTCGTGAGCTATCTGGACGGCATCCTGAGCATCGTGCTCCTGCTCCTCGTCGGGACGGTGCTCCTCGATTCGGTGCGCCGCTGGGCGCACATCCTCGCGGAGAAGCGGCGGGGGGTGCGGGACGTTCCGCTGGCACGCGTGGGCCCCACCTCCGGCGTCGCGACACCTCCCGCCAGCACCGCCTCGGAAGTCGGATGACGCTCGCCGCCGGAGCTCGCCTGGGTCCCTACGAGATCGTCGCGCGTGTCGGCGAAGGTGGGATGGGGGTCGTCTATCGCGCGCGGGACGAGAGGCTCGGCCGCGACGTCGCGATCAAGGTGATCTCCCCCGGGCTCGCCGGCAATCCGGAGCGTCTCCAGCGATTCCAGCTGGAAGCGCGTGCCGCGGGAAGGCTCAACCATCCGAACATCGTGACGATCCACGACCTCGGCTCCTCGGACGGATCGCCGTACATCGTGTCCGAGATGGTGGAGGGGGAAACGGTTCGCGCTCGACTCGCGAGCGGGGCCATGCCCGTGACCAGGGCGATCCGCGCCGCGGTTCAGTTCGCGAACGGCCTCGCGGCGGCACACGCGGCAGGGATCGTGCATCGCGACCTGAAGCCGGAGAACCTGATTCTCACTCCAAGCGGCTCGCTCAAGATCCTGGACTTCGGAATCGCCAAGCTGTTCCAGGGCGACGGCGCCCAGGAAGACTCCACCACCGGCATCTCTCCCGGCATGACGCGCACCGGAACCGTGCTCGGCACCGCGAGCTACATGGCGCCGGAGCAACTCCGCGTGCAGCAGGTGGACAACCGAACCGACCTCTTCGCGTTTGGAGCGATCCTCTACGAGATGCTGACGGGAGAGCGTGCGTTTCCTGGTGACACCGTGGCGGACCGGATGAGCGCGATCCTCGGATCGGATCCGCGACCGCTTCCACGGGCGATGGAGCAGGAGATGCCCGGGATCGGACGGGTCGTGTTCCGGTGCCTCGAGAAACGGCCCGAGGACCGCTTCCAGGACGCGGGCGACCTCGCCTTCGCGCTCGAGCTGATCGAGGAGCGCGAGCCGCCCGCCGATGCCGCCCGTGCGGCAGCATCCGCTCCCGGCGCGAGCCTCCCGTTTCCCTCGTTCGAGCGACTCACGTACCGGGAAGGGAACATCCGGGTCGCGCGGTTCATGCCGGATGGTCAGTCCGTGGTCTACGGGGCGGCGCTGGAGGGCCGTCCGTTGGAGCTCATGTGGTATCTGCCCGGAAGTCCCGAATCGAGAAGCCTGGGCCAGGTGGGAACCGATCTCTTCTCGGTATCCTCCACGGGGGAGCTGGCGGTGAGCCTTCGGACCCTCTTCCTGGGCGGCTTCATCACGAATGGAACGCTCGCTCGTATGCCGATGGGCGGAGGCGCCGCACGCGAGCTGCTCGAAAGCGTCCGCGAAGCCGACTGGGACCCCGAGGGACGCCAGCTCGCGGTGGTTCGCGAGGTCGGGGGAATGGTCCGCATCGAGTACCCGATCGGACGCGTGTTGTACGAGACGACCGGATGGGCCAGCCATCTGAGGTTCGCTCCCGACGGCTCGCATCTCGCGTTCCTGAATCATCCCCTTCGCGGCGATGACCTCGGCCACGTGACGATCGTGGACCGAACCGGTGAGACGCAGACACTGACCCGAGACTTCTCGTCGACCCGGGGGCTCGCCTGGAAGCCCGATGGATCCGAGATCTGGTTCTCGGGAGCCGAGATCGGCGCGGGCCGAATCATCTTCGCGACGACCCGGAGCGGTTCCATACGCAAGGTGTTCAGCGTCCCCGGCGCTTCCGACCTCATGGACATCTCACGCACCGGGACCGTGTTGATCGCCCGGGGTGACGAGCGGCTCCACATCACGCTGCGGGATCGGAGCGGCACGGTCTCGCGCGATCTCTCGTGGCTGGACTGGTCCCTCGTTCGAGACATCACCCCCGACGGGACGCGCATCCTGTTCGACGAGACGGGCGCGGGAGGTGGTGAGGAGCACGGGGTCTACATCCGCCAGACCGATGGGTCCCCGGCCGTACGGCTGGGAGACGGGACGGCGATCGCGTTCTCTCCCGACGGACGGTACGCGCTCTCCGGTGTCGGCTCGAGGAACACGATTCAGCTGCTGCCTGTGGGAGCCGGGGAGGTGCGGACGGTCCCGACCGAGGGCCTGCGGGTCCAGTGGGCCGACTGGTTCCCGGACGGCAACTCGCTGTGCCTCACGGCAAGCGAACCCGGCCAGGGTATCCGGCTGTACCGGCTCGATCTGAAGAGCGGACGATGGACGCGAGTGTCCGATGACGAGGCAAGCGGATACCAGGAGGCACGTGTCTCGCGTGACGGGCGATCCGCCGTCACGCTGGGCACCGAGGGGGAATTCATCCTGTATTCCGTGGAGGACGGATCCAAACGTTCCCTACCGGGCATCCCCGCGCACGCCCGCATCGTCCACTTCGCTCAGGACGATCAGTCGATCTTCTACTTCCTTCGCGGACAGATGCCCGCTCCCATCTATCGTCTGAACCTCGTGACCGGGGAGCGGACGCACTGGGTCGACCTGGCGCCGCCGTCCCCCGCCGGCGTCGTGACGCTGACGCGGATCATGATGACCCCCAATGCCGAGACCTTCGTGTACAGTTATCCGAGGTTTCTCACGGATCTGTACACGGTGACCGGACTGCAGTAGCGGGAGGACCGCTTCACCGGCTTGCACGCTGGTGCGCGGGCCTTCGACAGCTAGCAAACGAGTCGCCGCCCTGATGGCCTCGAGGCCCGGAGACGCGGCCACAGTCAGGATGGAGCGTCCACAATTCCCCAGTACACGTTCGATATCACGGTCATCGGCGGCGGCATCGTCGGCACCGCGACGGCCATGCGTTTCTCGGAGAAGTACCCGAAGTACCGCGTCGGCGTGCTGGAGAAAGAGGGACGGGTCGCCGCGCACCAGAGCAGCCACAACTCGGGGGTCATTCACGCGGGCGTCTACTATGCGCCGGGTTCGCTGAAGGCGCGCAACTGTGTCGCGGGCGCAAAGTCGATGGTCGCGTTCTGCGACGAGAACAACATCAAGTACGACCTCCTAGGCAAGGTCGTCGTCGCCGTCCAAGAGGACGAGCTGCCGCGGCTCGACCGCTTGTACGAGCGTGGTATAGCCAACGGCGTGCCCGGGCTGGAGATGATCGGCCCCGAACGACTTCGAGAATTGGAGCCGCACGCGGTCGGGCTCAGGGCGCTGTGGTCGCCCAAAACGGGCATCATCGACTACTCGGAGGTGGCGCGCGCCTACGTGCGGCACCTGCGCGAGAACGGCGGAGAAGTCGTGCTGGGTGCCCGTGTCGAGACCATAGACCAGCGCGGAGACTCCATCCACATGAGGACCGCGGTCGGCTACATAGAGTCGAAATTCGTGATCAACTGTGCAGGACTGTATTCGGACAAGGTGGCGCAAATGATGGGCCTCGAGACGGGCCTGCAGATCATCCCCTTCCGCGGTGAGTACTACGATCTGAAGCCGGAAGCCCACCACCTGGTGCGCAGCCTGATCTACCCGGTACCGGACCCGTCGTTCCCCTTTCTCGGTGTGCACTTCACGCGCTGCATTCACGGCGGGGTCGAAGCCGGCCCCAACGCGGTGTTGGCCCTATCGCGCGAGGGTTACACGAAGTCCTCGGTGAACCTGACCGAGGCTCTGGAGTCTCTGAGCTTCGAGGGCTTTCGCAAGATGGCGATGAAGTACTGGAAGACGGGTCTGCAGGAAATGGTCCGCTCGTGGAGCAAGGACGCCTTCACGCACGAGCTGCAGA
>DASTBC010000146.1 GCA_035712245.1 Candidatus Eisenbacteria bacterium | reverse complement strand
GCGTAGAGCTCGATCGCCGCGAGCCTGGCCGCGAGCACGGAGCGCAGGGTCTCGAGAAGATCGGTCAGCCGGCTCTCTCCCAGGCGGAACCTCGCGGCCGCGCTATCGATCACCTGATCCCCTTCGCCGGCGGTCTCGATCGCTCCCAGCGCCGACGCGCGTAGACGCGCGTAGGCGGCGCGCGCGGCGGCGCGCTCCCGTTCGGCTCGCGCGCGGACGATCTCCAACCGACCTCGCGCGGCGATGAGGCGCGCGGCCGCTTCGATCCTTCCCGGCTGCTTCCGGTCGAACAGGGGCACGTCCCAGCTCGCGCCGAAGACCGGTCCTTCCGCCTTCTCCCCCTGTCCCCGGATCCGCTCCCATCCGAACGAGAGCTCCGGAGCGCTCAGGAAGCGCCCCTGGTGCTGGACCTCCCACTCGCTCTGCTCCACCTCGCGTTCCAGAGCGAGGATATCGGGGCGCGTCGTCGCGACCGTGTCGGCGAGTGCGGGCAAGGGCGGGCGGGCGGGGAGTGACGCGGGGAGGAGGCTCGGGTTCCACGACAGCGCGAGCGCTCGGAAGCGAGCGGCCTCGGCCTCGGCTCGAGCGGCTTCGGCCTCGACCTCGAGAGCCGCGAGGGACACGCGCCGCGAGGCGAGCCCGGACTCCTCCCCGGACCGCGCGCGCACCCTCATCTGGTCCGCGAGCCGGCGGATCGACTCGAGGTGGGAGACGGCGGTATCTCGCCGCTCCTGGCCGAGGGCCCAGTCCGCGAACGCCTGGCGCAGCTGTGACCGAAGCCGCAAACGATCGGCCTCGAGCTGACGCTCCGCCGACTGGACGCCGGCTTCGGCCGATCGCTTCCCCGCGCCACGCCCCGCGTCGAGCGGAGGAGTCCAGGCGAGCCTCCACGTGGTTTGCTCCGCCTTACCCGGAGCCTCGTGCTCGAAGCTGATCGTGGGATTGGAGAGGAGCCCCGCCCGCGAACGCGCCGCTCGGGCGGCTCCGAGGCGTTCGGTGAGCGAAGCGAAGGCGGGACCGTCTTCGTGAAGCACGGACAGGAACTCCGCTTCGCTCACACGATTCTGGGCGTGGGCGGCCGGTATGAACGCAAGGAACAGGATTCCGAGCAGAATCTGGCGCAGCATGACTCCTCCGATCGAGCGTTGAGGGCGAGCTGAGGCACGACCCCTGACGCGTCAGGGGTGGTTCGCTCAGATCAGGAGGATGGGAAAACGATCGAGGTGAGGCGGCTTTCTCTGCTCGGCGGGATCGTGGCCCAGAGGAGGTCTGCCTTCGGGCCCGGCGGACTCCTGGAACCGTGCGGGGGCTGATGGAAGCACCTGCGGCTGAAGCCTGGAGAACTTCACGTAGGGGGATTCCTGCTGCGGAAGAGACGGGTGCTCATGCCCCTGGGAGGTCCAGGCGTTCCCGGCGGGGTCGTTCGCGGAACCGTGATCGTGATGATGGCCGAGCTCCGAGTGCTCGCTCGCGACGTGCCACCGAAGAAGCTCGCCTGTCGCGGCGGACAGGAACCACGCGCACAGCACGGTCAGGCTCAGGCCCCTCAGGAGGAGTCGCATGCTCGACTATTCTGTCCGAGTCGCATGATCGGAGTCAATGCTGCCCATCCGAATCTTGGGATCAGCCCGCGGCTCCGGTCATGTCCCGAACCTGCCGACCGGGTATGATGGGAGCGCGATGAGGATCGCCACCTGGAACGTGAACTCCCTCAAGGCGCGCCTGGAAAAGGTCCAGTGGTGGCTCGATCGCGCCCGGCCCGACGTTCTCTTGATGCAGGAGACGAAACTCAAGGACGCGGACGCTCCGGTGGCGGCGTTCCGGGAGGCCGGCTACGAGCTGGCGCACCACGGCGAGGGGCGGTGGAACGGCGTGGCCATCGCGAGCCGCTGCGGGATCGAGTCGGTCGTGAGGAACTTCGGGGATCCGCTCCGGACGGCGCGCACCGAGGACGTCGGGGATGACGAGCCGCTCGCCGAGGCTCGGATGATCGCCGCGATGTGCGGTGGCGTTCGCGTGGTGAGCGTCTACGCGCCGAACGGCAGGTCGGTCGGCTCGCCTTTTTACGAGGCGAAGCTGCTCTGGTATGCCCGGCTTCGGCGATGGCTCGATGAGGGAGTGAAACCTGCCGAGCCCATGGTGCTCGGTGGAGATTTCAATGTGGCGCCGGACGACGCGGACGTCTGGGACCCGCGGGCGTGTCATGGAGGAACGCACGTGTCCCCTCGCGAGCGGGAGGCGTTCTCACGGCTGCTCGAGTGGGGTCTCCAGGACGTCTACCGCCGGCACCACCCCGAGCCCGGGCGTTTCTCTTGGTGGGACTACCGCGCCGGGGACTTCTACAAGAACTTCGGCATGCGAATCGATCACCTGCTGGCGACCCGGTCCGTCGCCGAGCGTTCGATGTGGACGGAGATCGATCGCGAGGCCCGCAAGGGAAAGCCCACGCCCTCGGACCACGCGCCCGTGGTCGTGGACGTGGATCAGCCCGGGCATCCGTTCGATGCGGGATGGACCGGAGCCGACCAGCGAATCGCCGCCAGGAAACGGTGAGCAACCTCCGGGCTGACGTGAGCCCGGTGCCGGTGGCCATTGGTCCCTTCCGGCACGTTACCTTCGTACCATCGCGAGCGCTGTCCGCCTGAGTCATCCTTCATGGGACAACCCGGAGGGCCCGTCCCATGCATGCTCCCGCCCACGAGAGTCTTCTCCAGCCTCCTCTCACCGCCACCCGCGGCGGATTCTCGCGTGTCCGCATCGCTCGACTGCAGACCACCTTGCGTCGTCACCTCGAGGAGAGCCGGATTCCCGGTCTCGTCGCCCTCGTCTGGCACCGCGGCCGAGAGCACGTGGAGACGCTCGGAACGTTCGCCTTCGAGGGTGGGACGCCGATGCGGCGGGACACGATCTTTCGCCTCGCATCCATGACGAAGCCCATCACGGCGGTCGCCGCCATGATCCTGGTCGAGGAGTGCAAGATCCGGCTGAACGACCCGGTCGACAAGTGGCTTCCCGAGCTCGCGGACCGCAGGGTTCTGCGCACGATCCACAGCCCGCTCGGCGACACGGTCCCTGCAACCCGCCGGATCACCGTTCGAGACCTCCTGACCTTTCGGTCGGGCTACGGCGAGGTGGAGTTCATCGCGCCGAACAGCCCGCTCTATGCCGCCATGGTCGAAGCGGGTCTCCCTCTCAGCACTTGGCCCTTCACGGCGTCCGGCGACGAGCTGATGAGCCGTCTCGGCAAGCTCCCGCTCGCCCATCAGCCCGGCGAGCGGTGGCTCTATCACATGGGGCTCGAGATCGCCGGCGTGCTGATCGCTCGGGTATCCGGGCAGTCGCTCGCTTCCTTCCTCCGCGAGCGCGTCTTCGAACCGCTGGGGATGGACGACACCGGGTTCTGGGTGGCCGAGGACAAGATTCACCGGCTCCCAACCTGCTATGGAACCAACTTCCCCCGCCCCGAGCTCACCGTCCTGGATGAAGCGCGAAGCGGGCATTACTCGCGTCCGCCCCTCTTCGAGTCGGGCGGCGGCGGGCTCGTGTCGACGGTGGATGATCTCCTCGCGTTCGGCCGGATGATGCGGAACCATGGCGCACTCGGCCCGGTGCGCATTCTCTCGCGCCCCTCGGTCGAGCTGATGACCATGGATCACATCACCCCCGAGCAGAAGGCGGCTTCGCCCTTCTTCGAGGACTTCTGGAGCACGCGCGGCTGGGGTATCGGCATGTCGGTGACGACATCACGCTCCGACGTCGCCGAGGATCCGGGCCGGTTCGGATGGGATGGGGCCTTCGGAACGTCATGGTACGTGGATCCGAGGGAGGACCTGGTCGGAGTGCTGATGGCCCAGCGCCGTCCGGACCTGCTGGACACCCCGGCCGTGACGTTCGACTTCTGGACGTCGGTCTACCAGCTGATCGACGAGTAACGGGAGATCACCCCCTCGGCCACGAAACACCGCCACGATCGCGAGTACGAGCGTGCCCCGGGCCTATCGCGACACAGGCTTTGCCGGAATGGTCCAGAGGAACACCTTCCTTCCGTCGATATCCAGCCTCTGCTCCGGTTCCCAGTCTCCCATGTCGAAGGCATGCGAGACGACGCGCGTGCCGGGCTCGAGAGCCTCCCACAGCTTCGGGCGCAGCTTGAGATTGAGCTCCGGAAGCAGATAGAGCGTCACGACCGTGGCTTCGCTGAAGTCGACCTCGAACAGGTCCTCGTTTCGGAAGCTCACCCGGTCGGTGACACCGGCCTTCTTGGCGTTCTGGTTGGCCTCCGTGATGCGCTTTGGATCGATGTCGATTCCCACTCCGCGCTTCACGCCATAGCTTTGGGCCGCCGCGATGACGATCCGGCCATCTCCGCTGCCGAGGTCGTAGAGAACGTCGTCCGGCCCGACCTTGGCGACCTTCAGCATCGCGTCCACGACGTCCGGAGGAGTCGGAACATAGATCACGTCCGGCGTGCGGGGCGTTTTCTGGGTCTTCGCGGCCGGCTGCGCCGCGTAGGAACTCACCGCCCCTCGTTCCGCCTGTGTGGCGGCGGGAGGCGCACCGCTCGGCGCACAGGCGACCACGGCACCGAGTAACAACGACAACAACGCAGACTCGAGTGTTCGGAGTGTCATGCGATCTCTCCCGCGTGAACACGCACGCCTGGGCGTGGGCTGAAGACGAACAGCATCAGCGCACCGGCTCCAAGAACCGCCGCGCCCACGAGTGCGCCGATGCCCGTGTACGCGAGGCTGGAATAGAGCAGGTATGCGCTCGTCATGCAGAACAGCAGGGGGGTGAAGGGGTAGAGGGGCACGCGAAACGGACGCGACGCGTTCGGATCGCGGCGGCGCAGCACGAAGAGAGCCACGCCAGCCAGCAGGAAGAAGAACCAG
Organism: Candidatus Eisenbacteria bacterium; assembly: GCA_035712245.1. GTDB lineage: Bacteria > Eisenbacteria > RBG-16-71-46 > SZUA-252 > SZUA-252 > WS-9. The sequence continues at coordinate 30,195 of DASTBC010000146.1, read as the reverse complement.
AATACCGGGGCCGTGTACTCCACGATCGTCACGAACCCCTTGCGCGTGAGCGTTCCCAAGAGAACCAGGAGGAGCGCGACCGCGCCCTGCACGAGCAGCCCTCCCGTCGGCGTGCCCGAGCGTTCGCTCCACCGCCCGAGGAAGCCGAACCGCGGAACATCCAGGCCCCACGCGTAGTTGGCTCGAGCACCCGTGAACACGGAGGCGTTGGCCGAGGTCAGGGCCGCGACCGCCACCAGCACGCTGATCACGGTCGCGCCGATGCCGCCCATGGCGCGCCGCATGACGTCTGTCGCCACCGCGCTCGACCCCGCCGTACCTTGGAGGCCCAGCACGCTCAGGTACGCCCAGTTGGCCAGGACGTACAGGACCATGACCAGGAGGATGCTGCGCAGCATGGCGTGAGCCATGGTTCGCTTCGCGTCGCGCAGCTCCGCCGAGACGTACGCTGCCTCGTTCCACCCCCCGTACGTGAGCAGCACGAACACCATCATGAGGCCGAACGAGGGCGAGGACGGGGGCGTGGCGTTCCCGGCCGGCGTGGGCGACGACCCCGAGACCGCGATCACGCTCACGCCAGCGGCGATGACCGCCACGACTCCCAGCACTTCCAGGGTCGTGAGCACGTTCTGCGCGCCGGTCCCCTGCCGCACTCCCGTGATGTTCAGGAGCGTCAGGCCGACCACCATGAGGACCGCATAGAGCCCCGCGGAGTTCGGCCCGAGGGACAGCAGCTCCGATGCATAGTCGCCGAACACGAACGCGAGCAGCGCGATCGAGCCGGTCTGGATCACGCTGAGGCGGGCCCAGGCGAACAGGAAGGACAGCCGCTTGCCGTACGCCCTCGTGAGGAAGTGGTAGTCGCCGCCGGCATGTGGATAGGTCGTGGCCAGCTCCGCGTAGCAGAGCGCTCCCACGCAGGAGATCAGCCCGCCCAGAACCCATGCGAGCAGGGCGGCCGTCTCGCTCGAAGCGTTCGCGGCAACGACCGCCGGAGTTCGAAAGATCCCCGCGCCAACGACGATCCCGACGATGATGGCCATCGCGTCGCGCACCCGCAGCGTCTGAGTCGGGATTCCCCTGGGCGGCCGCACGGGTCAGGGCCGGGGCCGTGGGGGGCGTTGCGTTACTCGAAGCGAATGGAGGATGCGAAGGGTGTAAGTACGAAAACGTTTTGTAACCATCGGCACGTCCTCACGACCGCGCAAGCTGGCCCTGGCGGACCTGGAGTGCGTTCCAGGCTTCCGCTTGCGCTGCAGCACGGTCCGTGCCGTGTGGCGATGGTCGCCGCCACGGTCCTCACGCGTTGCCCCAACCCGGGATTGCGGCCGCTTGCTTGACCCACAGTGTCATCTGGCGCTCGTCGAGATCGTCCTCGTGAACGTCGATCCAGCGCGCTTCCTTGGCCTTGCCTCCGGGAGGGACGGGACGGAGCGACGTCCCCTTGAAGAAGGTCACCTTCACGTAACGGGCGAAGACATGGAACGATACGAACCAGCCGTTGCCCTCGATTCCGTAGAACGGGGAGTTCCACTTGACGGCCTTGCGCACGTGGGGCACGTGGCGCGTGATGAGCGCGTCAAGACGCTCTCCGACCTCACGCTTCCAGCCGGGCATCGCCGCGATGTAGGCCTGTACGGGGGCGTTCCCCGCGGCCTTCCCGATCTGGGGGTTGCCGCCCGAGAGGAGAACCGGCTTCCTGGCCCGCTTGGTCCCGGCTTTCTGTCCCGCCTTCGCGCTCTCTTGGTTCAGGGAAACCGCGGAACGGATCAGGTCCTGGAAACCGGACTCGTCGATCTCGTCCCCCTCGTGAAGATCGATCGCTCGGCGGAGGTTGCCCTCGAGACCCGAATTGAAGAGACCCGCGGGATCCTCGAGGTGCGCGCCCTTCGCGAAGGTCACCTTCACGGCGTTCTTGTAGGTCTCCCCGGTGCAGATCATTCCGTTCCGAGACCAGACGGGAACTCCCGCCGGATTGGAAGGCTTCCTCCACTTCACTTCCTCGGTGATGTCCCGGTCCGCTTCCAGGATGAGGTCCCGGACACGGCGAAGCACGGCCGCGCGCCAGTCCCCGGAACTGGCGGCAGCCTTCCTCGCGGGCTTCCTCACGGTCCTCTTGGAGACCCGTTTCTTGCCCTTCATGGGAGCGTTCCTTTCACATCACGAGTGCGCTAGCACCTAGTAGATGAAGATCGGGGTGCTCACGCCCCCGACGGTCAAGGCGAGCCCGCACGTCGTGCACGTGGTGTCCGCGGGCACACAGACGATGATCGTCGCTCCCCCGTCCTTGCACTTCCCGGTCCCCGAGGTGCATTTGCACGAGCCGCTCGTGCCGGTGGGACCAGGCCTGCCGGTGCTCACGCGCGCGATGGAGAAGGTGCTATCCGAGTCATGGACGACTTCATAGCCCTTCAGGACCCGGAGTCCCCCGTCGGTCAGCTCGACTCCTTCCACTCCGGCCGGCAGCTCCTTCACGAGGGCTCTTCCCTTGCGGTGCGGCGGTTCTCCCGTCGCGTTCCGAGGATCGACGTCGTTCGAGGGTGTCGAGGAGTTATCGGAGTTCTTCGAGCATGCGGAGAGAAGGCTCAGAATGACGAGTGCCGCCATACCGATTCGCCTCACGGATCGTCCCCCCAGTCGAGGAAGTCACAGCCGGCGCGGATCGCCACCGCGGGGCGATCTTACCACCGCCCCGCGAGACGGGACGGGGGGTGAGGGGATGCCGCACCGTGCCGGGGTGCGTCGGTCCCCAGGGGCCTACCCTTTCGAGGCCTCCTTGCGAGCGTCGGGAAGCCGGTCGGTTCGCGTCAGGGCTCGTCGCCCCGATCCGTCCGCGAGCACGACGTGCAGCGCATAGACGCGATTCCTGCCGGAGCTGAATGCGAGCCGCTTCCCGTCCGGCGACCATGCGGCGCCCCAGTCGTTGGCGTCGCCCGTCGTGAGGCGTTTGCGCTGGCCATCGCGCACACGGAAGATCCACAGGTCCCACTGGCCGCGATCCGACGACCAGCCGCTTCCGTCGCCGGTGTCGAAGACGAAGCGGTCACCCTGGGGGGAGGGCCATGGATTCGTGTCCTGCCCTTCCTTCGTCACGGCCCGGAGGTCGCCTTCCTCGAGGCCGAACGAATAGATGCGCGTCGGGACCTTCCATCGGTCGTTCGCTGTCGCGCGGTCATCGCGATGAGCCGCGATCAGGAACCTCGAACCGTCCGGAAGCCATGCGGGGCGGCCGTAGTAGAGGTGGTCGCCATCGATCCGGGTCGTCGAGCCGTCCGCGACCGACACGATCAAGAGCTGCTGCTTCGCTCCAGGCATCTCCGCCAGACAGACGAGGACCTCGCCTTGCGGAGACCATGCCGGCGCGAATTCGTGCACCGGAGAGTTCGTCAGACGCCTCTGTCCGGTCCCATCCGCGTTCATGACGTAGAGCTCGCCCTGGCCGTCCCGGTCGGACATGAACACGATGAGCTTCCCGTCCGGCGACCAGCTGGGCCAGCGGTTCTGCTCGCCCGAAGTCAGACGGCGAGTGTCCGAGCCATCCGCGTTCATGACGTAGATCTGGTGCTGCATGAACGCCCCGGACGAGAACACGATCTGCCGTCCGTCGGGCGACCACACCGGCGTTTCGCTCGAGACGGAGATCTCATTGCAGACGGCCCCGTGCGAGGGGGCAAGGGCGACCCACCCCAGGACCAGAACGGCGAGACCCGAGCGATGCATGGCTGTTCTCCCGATCATGGAATATCCTCCCCGAGGAATGGTGCTTCGATGATTCGACACCTGGGGAGCCGAGACCGTTGACGAAGGAATCCGCTAGACGCCCACGGACGATCGCGCCCGGCGCAGCCTCGGCCGGCGGCGGACGATCGAAGGCGGCCCGGGGACCGCGCGAACCCCTCCGATCCTGGTTCTTCGTCTTCTTCTTCGTATCCGGCGCGTGCGCCCTGGTCTACCAGGTCGTGTGGCTCCGCCTCGCCATGGCCGCGTTCGGGGTCACGACCGCGATGGTCGCGATCGTCCTCTCGGTGTTCATGGCCGGTCTTGCCCTGGGCAGCTGGGGAGCGGGTCGCTGGACGCGGCGCGTCGAGGATCCCCGCCGTGTCCTGCGTCTCTACGCCGTCGCGGAGATCGTGATCGGCGCCGGCGGACTTCTCGTCGCACCGGAGCTCCGGTGGGCGCGGAGGCTGCTGGATGCGCTTGGAACCGACGCCACATGGGCATCCGGCGCCCACTATCTGGGCGCGGGGATCCTCGTCGCGGTCACGTTGCTTCCCTTCTGCACGGCGATGGGCGCCACCTTCCCCCTGGGCATGGCTGCCCTGCGGTCGCGGCAGGAGACGGAGGGAGCGAGCCGCGCCGCCGGAACGTTCAGCTATCTCTACATGGCGAACGTCGTGGGCGCGGCCTCGGGCACGCTCCTCTCGGCGCTCCTGATGATCGAGCTGCTCGGATTTCACGGCACGCTGCGAGCGACCGCGATCGTCAACGGACTTCTGGGCGCGGCGGCGCTGGCGCTGAGCATCCGACTTCCGGCCCCGGTCCCGTCCGGGGTTCCCGAGACGCTCCCACCGCAGGCCGCGGCGCCATGGGCGGGCCGCTCCTCGGATCCCGGGCTTCGGTGGGTGCCGTGGCTCCTGTTCCTCACCGGCCTCATCTCCATGGGGATGGAAGTCGTCTGGGTGCGTCAGTTCACGCCGTACCTGGGCACGGTGGTCTACGCGTTCGCGTCCATCCTGGCGGTCTACCTTGTCGCGACCTTTCTCGGATCGACCGCGTATCGGTGGCACGCCGCGAGAAGCGCGGCCGCGCGCCGGACCGCGTGGAGTCCCGGCGCGGTCCTCGCGGTCGCGCTCCTCGCGATGCTGCCCACGGTCCTCGCGGACCCGCGCCTCGGCCCTCCGGACACGTTCGCCATCGGCCTCCTTCGCCTCGCGATGGGTATCGCCCCGTTCTGCTTCGCGCTGGGATTTCTGACGCCGCGGCTCGTGGATCTCTGGTCACGGGGCGATCCGGGGCGTGCGGGATCCGTCTACGCCCTCAACGTGCTCGGATGCATCGCCGGTCCGCTCCTCGCGAGCTTCGCCCTGCTGCCGTTCCTGGGCGAGCGATGGGTCCTCGCGCTGCTCGCGCTTCCTCTCTTCGCGTTCGTGCTCGCCGGGGCCCAGGCGCGGCTCGTCGGGACCGCGGCTCTGGGTCTCGGCGTCGCCGTCGTTCTCCTGTCGAGGGACTTCGACCGGATCTTCTCCACCCGCGAGTCGCGACGGGACCATTCGGCCACGGTGATCGCGGTCGGCGAGGGCTTCAACAAGCACCTGCTCGTGAATGGATACGGCATGACGACCCTGACCCCGATCACGAAGATGATGGCCCACCTGCCGGCGGCCGCGCGGGAGCGCCCGCCGGAGCGCGTGCTCGTCATCTGCTTCGGCATGGGGACGAGCTTCCGCTCGTCGCTGACGTGGGGTGTTCCCACGACCGCGGTGGAGCTCATCCCGAGCGTCCCCGAGCTGTTCGGCTACTACCATCCGGACGCGGCGGCGGTACGCGCGCGACCTCAGGCTCGCATCGTGGTGGACGACGGCAGGCGATATCTCGAGAGGACGCGGGAGACGTATGACGTGATCACCGTGGATCCGCCGCCGCCCGTGGAGGCGGCCGGCTCGAGCCTGCTCTACTCGAGGGAATTCTTCGAAGCGATCCGAACGCGGTTGAGTCCCGACGGCATTCTCCAGCACTGGCTGCCCCCCGCCGAGCCCGTCGTGGTCGGCGCGGTCGCACGCGCGCTCCGGGAGACGTTCCCTCACGTGCGCGCGTACACGTCCCAGTTCGGCTGGGGAATTCACTTCCTGGGGAGCAAGTCCCCGATCGCGCGCCTCGACCCGGCGCAGCTGGTGGCGCGGATGCCTCCCGAGGCACGGGCGGACCTGGTCGAGTGGGAGCCCGAAGCGACTCCCATCGATCCGCTGACCGCGGTCCTCACCCACGAGATTTCCCTCGACGCGCTCCTTCGCTCGGATCCTGACGCGGGTCCTTTGACGGACGACCGGCCGGTGAACGAGTACTACCTGATCCGTCGTGCCTCGTCGCCGAAGCAAAGCGGTCCGGCCAGGATGCGCTGACGCCGGAGGGCCGTCTCCTCGGTCAAGGATTCGGAGGGAACGACCGCCCCATCGTCCGCTCCATCCAGCGCCGGAGCAGCCACCACGTGACGAACCCGATGAGGGCGAGCACCAGGAGAAACGCCGGGTACGTGACCCACCACGGAGGGCCGTGCATGTCCCGCGCCGACCCCGTCATCATCGTGAACTCGGACATCCCCCCGACGCTCGCGAGCACTCCCAGGGGAAGGAACACGACGTTGATCAGCGTGAGGTTTCTCAGAAGGACGTTCATGTTGTTGTTGATGATGGCTCCTCGGGCGTCCATCAGGCTCGAGAGGACGTCCGAGTAGATGGCCGCCTGCCGCGCGCACTGGGCGTTCTCGATGATGAGATCTTCCAGGATCCGCTGATCCTCCTCGGAACACTTCAGACGATCGGAGGATGCCTTGAGGCGGCCCAGCGCCCCTCCGTTTCCTTCCACGGCGGTGAGGTAGTAGATCAGCCCTTCGGTGAGCGCGAACATCCGGAGGAGATGCTCGTTTCCGATCGAGGCGTTGAGCTTCCTCTGGATGTCGCGGGCGATCTCCTGGATGACCCGGAGGTGCTCGCTGAAGTGACGCACCGTGCTCAGGAGCTCGCGCAGCAGGAGCTCGTTCAAGGAGTCGATGGACCGGGTCCGGACCCGTCCGAGATCCGGAGCTTCGTCCGCGGTGATGAAGGTCAGCCGGCCCTGATGGAGCAGTGCGCCCATCGAGGAAACGCGAAACGCTTGCCCTTCCCGGAACATCGCAGGGGTGGGTCGCTTCCAGATCAGGAGCAGGTAGTCGTCCTCCACCTCCACGCGGGGGATCTCCTCGGGATCCAGAACCGACGCGAGGGTGTACCCGTCGATCCCGGTCGTGGCGAGGATCTCTCGCCGCTCCTCGTCGGTGGGCGCGCCGTAGACGCGCACCGTTCCTTCTCCGGGCGCGGCCTGCACGACCCGGCCCTCCTTCACGGTGAACTCCTGCTTCACAGTTCCCTCCTTGCAGTCGTCTCGCGGCTCACGCCGATCCGCATGATCCAGCCGCCTTCCGTCAAAGGCTCGTCGCGTACGGCCCCGAGCCGGGCATCGAACTCCGGGATGTCGGTCTCGAGGAACATCTCCGTGCGCACGAGCCGCGGCGCTTCCAGCACGAGCCGGCGCACCAGCTGAGCGCAGAGGATGCTACGAGTTCGTCGACGGGAGAAGGGCTGAATGGACCGCACCGGCGCGATGTATCCTGAATTGGAGACCCGCGGCGTGCGGGCGAGGAACTCGACGTGGAGGTGATCTCGTGCTGGGACGTATCGGCTTGCTGGTCCTCGTGGGAACCGCGCTGACCCTGCCCTCCTCGCGTTCCGCCTCGGGCTCCGTCTGCTGGAGCGGAAAGCCGATGCCCGAGTGCCGGACCTTCCTCATCACGGAGCTGGGGGTCTACGCGCGGCTCGACGACGACCCGACGCAGGCAAGCGACAACCCGGTCTACTTCACTCTCGACCTGGGAGCCATGAAGAACATCTCGCCCCAAACGGCCCTTGGCGTGACGGCGTTCGGCGGCTCCGGTGACGGCCACGCGCGCGTGGGCGCGCGCTTCCGGTACCGCCGGTGGCTCTCGCGCCACACCTCGGTGGACATCGCTCCGGGGCTGCTCTTCTACGGTTCGGAGGACGGCGGCTACACGCACCAGGCGCCAGGGCTCATTCTCGGCACGACCCTGAACTGGCGGGACTGGGTCGCGCTCGGCCTCGAGGTGGAGCACAGCCGGTACGAGATCGAGGGCTACACGCCGGGCGAGACCGCCTCGCCCCAGAAGCTCTCCGACACGACATGGCGCGCCGGCGGCAAGCTCGGATCCGCTCCCGGGATCGTGGGAACCGCGGTGCTCGTGGGCTTCTTCGTATACCTCGTCTCGAACCTCGAGAACTGACCTGCTCGAACCCCGAGAACGGGTCTACTCGGAGAGGAGCCGCACCCTCTCGCCGATACGCTCGAACGTGCGGGCGTAGAGCTTCACGCGCCCCAGCACCTTCGCGGCCGTGATGCGGTTCCGATTCGCCTTCCAGTGCCGCCCGCGCCGATTCACCTCGGCGGCCAGCTCCGCGGTCGTCATCCAGCGGTTTCCATGGGCGCGAAGAATCGAGGCGAGCTCGTCATGGAGGGTGACCTGCCCCGGCGCGGTGCCGAGGATCGCGAGCAGGACCGACGCGGTGCCCTGAATGGTCTCCTGCGTCCCCCACGGTTTCGACGCGACCGCCTGGAACAGCCCCGCGACGGCCAGGGCGTCGCGGCGATCCGCGACCCACGCGTGCACGAGCCGGCCCGTCTCTTCCTCGCGGAAGATGACCTCGTTGCTCTCCTCGTCGTAGGTGACGTCGATCGCGGTCGAGGTCGGGGAGGTGGTCCAGGCGGCTTCATCGAGGGTCGGGAGGAAGTTTTCGAATGGCATGGTCGTGCCTCCTGTTGGTTGGATACGACCACGATCGTCCCCTCGCGCGAGGATCTTTAGCCCTCAGGAACGTTTCCGTCCCAAAACGGGCCCCGCACGAGCTTCGAGAGTCAGGAGCTACTCGCCCCGGGGACGGTGATTATGTCAACTAGAGCGGCCGTAGGAGCCGAGACAGGCACTCACCGCATCGGTACAATCGCCTGATGCGAACGGGGATCCTCGGTATCGGATTGGAGACCTCATGACCTCTGCCCTGTCCCACTGGGAAGCCTTCTACGTCATCGTCGGCTCGTCCGCGGCGGTCCTGACCGGGCTCCAGTTCGTCGTGATCACCATGATCTCGGAAGCCACCCACCGGGTCCCGACCGGCACGCGCTCGATCAGCGCCTTCGCCACGCCGACGGTCGTGCACTTCTGCGCGGCGCTCCTGATCGCGGCCCTCCTGAGTGCCCCCTGGTCTTCCCTCTCCGGACCCGCGTGGGTGCTCCGGGCGGCCGGGCTTGCCGGCGTGCTCTATGGGCTCCTGGTCATCGCTCGGGCCCGCCGGCAGACGGAGTATCGTCCCGTTGCTTCCGACTGGATCCGGCACACAGCGCTTCCCCTCATCGCCTACGCGGCCCTCCTGATGGCGGGGATCTCTCTTCCCTGGAGCCCGAACGCGTCGCTGTTCGTGATCGGAGGCACGTCGCTCCTCCTCCTGTTCATCGGCATCCACAACTCGTGGGACACGGTCACCTACATCGCGGTGGCCGCGCGGGAGACTCCCAACCGGAAGAGCAAGTCCCGGCCTTCGTGAGAGGGTCCGGGATCGTCATCGTTGGAGCCGGAGCCGCGGGCCTCGAAGCGGCGCGCGAGCTGCGCGACCGGGGCCATACGCCGCTCGTGCTCGAAGCGCGCGATCGGGTGGGCGGGCGGATCTTCACGCGTCGCGATCCGAATCTGCACGTTCCGATCGAGTTGGGCGCCGAGTTCATTCACGGCGAAGCGCCGACGACGGCATCCCTGCTCTCGTCCGCGGGCCTCTCGTCCATGGAGATCCGTTCCGAGCACTCCTCGGCGCAACGCGGGACGCTGAAGCGGACGGACTACTGGTCCGCGGTCGACCGGGTCCTGAAGCGCGTCCGCACGGAAGGCCCGGACGAATCCCTCGCCTCCTTCCTGGCCGGACGCCCCGGGGGAAAGCGCCTGACCCGCGATCGCCGGGTCACACGGCGGTTCGTCGAGGGATTCCATGCGGCGGATCCGAAACGACTCAGCGCACAGTCGATCGCGACCGGGTCCGGCGAGTCATCTTCTGATTCGGCGTCGCGCCTGGGGCGGGTCACACAGGGCTACGGCGCGCTCGTCGCGTGGCTCGCGCGTGATCTCGGGCCATCGCTCCGCCTCGGGCGCGAGGTCACCACGATCGCATGGCGGCGCGGACGCGTGACGGTCCAGGCTCGCGCCGCCTCCGGGAGGCCCGGTCGGTACCGGGCGCGCGCGGTCCTGGTCACGGTGCCGATCGGAGTGCTTCGTGCCGGCCGTCACCAGGCGGGCGGAATCGAGATTCAACCGGAGCCGCCCCGGCTCCGCCGCGCGCTCGAGGGATTGGAGGCCGGCGCGGCCGTCCGCGTGGTTCTCTGGTTCCGAGAGCTGCCGTGGAGAGAGCCCGGCGGGTCGCCCGGCTTCAATTTCCTCCACCTCTCCGGCGGTCCCTTCCAGGTCGTGTGGACGGCCGATCCGTTCCGATGTCCGCTCGCGACTGCATGGTGCGGCGGACCCGCCGCCGCCGCCCTCTCACGTCTTCCGCGCGGCGAAGCGCTCCGAGTACTGCGGTCGCAGCTCGCGATCGCTCTGGGTATGAGTCCGCGTCGTCTGGCTCGGGCGATCCGGCGGGTCTGGTGGCACGACTGGAACCGCGATCCCCACGCGCGCGGCGCCTACAGCTACGCGCGAGCCGGCGCGCGGAGCGCGTCGAAGCTCCTTACCCGCCCGGAAGAGGACACCCTCTTCTTCGCGGGCGAGGCGACGGACTCCCGTGGCGGAACGGTCGAGGCCGCGCTGGCGAGCGGCCGCCGCGCGGCGAGGCAGATCGACGCCGCGTTGAGGGCGAGGTGACGCGGCTCTGGCTGTCGATCGTGCTCGTCGCCCTCGGTTGCTCCGGCTCCGCACCTTCGTCACGGACGGGCGCGCTTCCGGCCAATCGAACCGTGCCGCTCGAAACGGTCGTGTTCTCCGGAAACCGCTACGTGATCCGCGTGGACTTCGACGGGGTGGCGAAGGTGCCGCTCATGGTTCACGGGAACTCGCGAATGTATCTCTCCCTGACCCACCACACGGCGGAACGGCTCCAGGGAGGTCCCGTCGCCAAGGTCGAGGAATACGGGTACAGCTCGAGAGGCAAGGGTTCGATTCACGTGAAGAGCGCTCGGATCGGCGAACAGACGTTCTCGAAGGTCCCCGAGGTCCCTGTCTTCGACTTCACCGATGACGGCGAGTCTCCGGTCCAAGGAATGGTGGGTATCCCCTTCCTGCTCGACGCGCGCGCCGCGGTCGACTTCACCCGAGACGAACTCCTGCTCGGCGTGGCCGCGCAGCGCGAGCCCGACCGGAGGTTGCTGCGGAGCGGCTACCGCTGGGCGCCGATCTCGATCCTCGCGGGCGGGCGGACCGCGGTGGAGGCACGCTTTCCCGCCATCGATCGCGTCCTCCCCATCACCCCTTCCACGGTCTCCGCCGCCCTGACGCTCCATCTGCCGCCCTTCGAAGGGAAGATCGACATGGTCCGGTCCGCCGCACCCGATCGGAGCCCAAGCGGAACGACGCCGGACGAGTTCCACGCCGAGGGAGTCGAGCTCGAGATCGCGGGTGTCCCGATGCGGAGCGCCGCGTCCTTCGAGGATCTCGCCGAGTACGGCAAGATCGCGGAACGCGATCTCGAGAGCTACGGAATGCTCGGGTTCGACTGGATGAAGGAGCACAGGGCCGTGATCGATTACGCGAACCGGCGGCTCTACTTCATCCCCTGACGGACCGCTGTGGGCTGCCGACTCAGTACAGGAAGAGTGTCGTGATTACCCCTCCGGTCGCCACCGCGAGACCGCATGAGGTGCACGTCGTATCCGCCGGTGTACAAAGGATGGTGCCGGTGCCTCCCGCCTAGCACTTCCCCGTCCCCGAAATGCAGCGACACGAACCGGTGCCGCCGCCGGTCGGACGCCTTCCGGTGTTGACGCGCGCGACGTAGAAGGTGCTGTCGGCGTCCTTGCGTCTGCTCCTTTCCGGCACCCCGGAGGTGGCCTTCGGTGCCGGATGGCGGCCGCGGATCCCCTCTTTAGAATCCGAGTTCAAATTTCGATGCTGGGTTCATTCACGGGAGAAAGTCGGTGAACCCAATCGCCCCATCCGAGCACGTGGCCAGAAAGCGAACACGCCGCCGGGAGGCCATCCTCCACGCGGCGCTCCGGGCCTTCCGCGAGCGCGGCTACCACGCCACGACCCTCGAGGACATCGCCCGCCGCCTGGACGTGCGCAAGACCTCGCTCTACTACTACTTCCCCGACAAGGAATCGATCCTCTACCAGTGTCACCGGCAGTCGCTCCTGGAGCTCAACCGCATCCTCACGGAAGCGCGCTCCCTCGCGACGCCCCGGGAGCGGCTGCGCCACGTCATCCAAGAGCACGTCCGGGTCATGACGGACACGCTCGAGGGCTCCCCTCTGGCCTTCGAGGTCACCGCCTTCTCCGAAGAGCGTCAGGCCGAGATCATCGCCGCGCGCGACCGGTACGAGCGCGAGGTGCGGCGATTCGTCGAGCAGGGAGTGCAGGACGGAGCGTTCCGCAGCGTGGACGCCAAGATGACGGTATTCGCGATTCTCGGCGCCATCAACTGGATCGCGCGCTGGTACCGCCCCGAAGGCTCGCTCCAGGCCGCCAGCCTCGGCGAGCACTTCGCCGATCACCTGCTGGACGGGATCCGACGCGTCGCGACCAACGGGAGGCAACGATGAAGGCCGTGAGACTCACCGCGGCGGACGCGCCGCTCGAACTGCTGGACGTGCCGATGCCCGAGCCAGCCGACGAGGAAGTGGTCGTCAAGGTCGCGGGGTGCGGTGTCTGCCACACGGACATCGGCTTCTGGCGGGACGGAGTTCCGACCCGCCACGCCCTGCCGCTCACCCTGGGGCACGAGATCAGCGGCGTCGTGACGGACGCCTCGCCCGCGCATCGTCACCTCGTGGGCCGCGAAGTGATCGTCCCTTCGGTGATTCCCTGCGGCGCGTGCGACCTATGCCGATCCGGCCGCGGAAACGCCTGCCGGAGGCAGGTCATGCCCGGAAACGACCTGGACGGCGGGTTCGCCGAGTTCCTCGCGGTTCCGGGGCGAGGACTGTGCCCGGTGGAGGACCGCGGCGGCTACGAGCTCTCCGACCTCTCGGTCATCGCCGACGCGGTCACGACGCCGTACCAGGCGGTCGTCCGGAGCGGGCTCCAGCCGGGCGATCTCGCGATCGTGGTCGGCGCGGGAGGCGTGGGCGGCTACGCGATCCAGATCGCCGCCGCGCTCGGGGCGAAGGTCGTCGCGATCGACGTCGACGACGAGAGGCTCCAGGCGATCGAAGCGCACGGAGCATCGCTCACCCTGAACTCCGGCTCGCTCGACTTTCGGACGCTGAAGAAGGAGATCGGCGCCCGGGCGAAGTCCTGGGGATGTACCGAACATGCATGGAAGATCTTCGAATGCTCCGGAAGCGCCGGCGGGCAGGAGACCGCGTTCGGGCTCCTCGGGTACGCGGGAATTCTTCTGGTGATCGGATTCACGCTGTCGAAGATCGAGGTGCGCCTCAGCAACCTGATGGCGTTCGACGCGACCGTCCAGGGATCCTGGGGATGCAGGCCCGAGCTCTATCCGGACGCCCTTCGCCTCGTCACGTCCGGGCGGATCACCCTGAGGCCGTTCGTCGAGCGCCACTCCCTGAGCGAGGGACCGGACGTCCTGCGGCGGGTGGCGAACCACGAGATCCACCGGCGGGCCGTCCTGGTCCCGGCCGGGTCGCACTCGGACTGACTCGAAGCGCGCCGCGGGCGCGGAGGAAGGACGCGATGCTGAAGAATCACGCTCTGGTGGAGAATCACCGCTACACCCACATCCGGTACGAGCTGCGTCCGGCGTCCGCTCCGGACGGCCGTCCCGCGGAAGGGCTCTTCCACGCCTGGATCGTCCTGGACAATCCCGCGCAGCTCAACAGCTACACGACCGACATGGCCCGCGAGGTCGGTCTCGCGCTGCGGCAGGCCAGCATGGACCGGCGCGTCGTCTGCTGCGTCCTCACGGCGACCGGGGATCGGGCGTTCTGCACCGGCGGGAACACGAAGGAGTACGCCGAGTACTACGCGGGCAACCCGCAGGAATACAAGCAGTACATGCGTGTGTTCAACGACATGATCGACGGGATCCTCCGCTGCGACAAGCCGGTCATCAACCGCGTGAACGGCATCCGTATCGCCGGAGGGCAGGAAATCGGCATGGCGTGCGACTTCAGCATTGCGGTCGACACGGCACGCTTCGGCCAGGCGGGGCCCAAGCACGGCTCCGCGCCCGACGGCGGCTCGACCGATTTCCTGCCGCTCTACGTCGGGTTCGGCCACGCGATGGAGAGCGCCGTTCTCTGCGAGACGTGGAGCGCCCACAAGGCCTGCTTCCTCGGTCTCATCAACCAGGTCGTGCCGGTCCTGAAGGTGGACGGACGATGGATTCCCAATCCGCTGGTCGTCACCGACCGGTTCCTCGACGAGTTCGGCAGGCTCGTCTACGGCGACTTCCGGACGGGTCCCGACGTCGCCGCGGCGAAAGAGACGATGGCACAGGCAACCTCCGACCTCTCCCTCCTCGACGCGGCGGTGGAGAGCCTCTGCGCCAGGATCGTCATGCTCATGCCCGACTGCGTCTCCAAGACCGTTGCCAGCGTGCGCAAGCACAAGCAGCTCCACTGGGACGCCCACAGCGGCACGAACCGCGACTGGCTCGCGCTGAACATGATGACCGAGGCGCGGGTGGGATTCCGCGCGTTCCACGAGGGACCGAAGGACCACCGGGAAGTGGACTTCATCAGGCTTCGGCAGCTCCTGGCCCAGGGACATCCCTGGGACGAGGAGCTGGAGCGCGCGATCTCGCCACGGCAGCCGCACGCGGCGACCCGCTGACGGGAGACCGGAGGGAGCGCGGGTGGACTACGGGCTGCGTGATCGCACCGCGATCGTGACCGGGGGCGCGTCCGGGATCGGCGCGGCGGCTGCCGTCGCCCTGGCCCGCGAGGGATGCGACGTGGCGATCGTGGACTGCCGCGCGGCAGCCGACGCCGCTCCCGTCGTGCGCGAGATCGAGTCCCTGGGACGGCGGGCTCTCGTGATCCGGGCCGACGTGCGCGACTCGGAGGCGGCCGCGCGGGGCCTCCAGGACGTCGCGTCCTGGAGCGGCGGCCCCGACATCCTCGTCTACGGCGCGGGAATCAACGACGACGCGGTGAGCTGGAAGATGACGCTTCCCCAGTGGGACGACGTGATCGCCGTCAACCTGACGGGATGCTTCCACTGGAACCGCGCCGTGGGGGCCGTGCTCCGCGGACGGCGCTGGGGACGGATCGTGAACATCGCCTCGATCAACGGCCTGCGCGGGAAGTTCGGCCAGGCGAACTACGCGGCGTCCAAGGGAGGCGTGGTCGCGCTCACGAAGACGCTCGCCCGCGAGCTGGGCGCCTACGGGGTGACCGTGAACGCGGTGGCCCCGGGTCTCGTGCGCACGCCGATGGTGGGTTCGATGCCGCCGGAGGCCGTCGCGGCCTCGGTGGACGAAACGCTCGTCGGCCGCATGGCCGAGCCCGAGGACTGCGCGGCGGCGATCACGTTCCTCTGCTCCGAGCCGGCGAGGCACGTGACCGGCCAGGTGCTGAGGGTGGACGGGGGCCAGTATCTCTGAGCCTCCTGAGAGGAAGACCATGACGATCCAGACCGGACTCGCCGACGGAATCGCGACGCTCACGCTGGACCACCCGCCGCTGAACGTGCTCACCCTGGCGCTCGTGCGGGAGCTGCGCCGGTCGCTCGCCGGCCTCGCCCAGGAGCCCGAGCTTCGCGCGGTCCTGATCGCCGCCGAGGGGAAGCACTTCTCCGCGGGCGCCGACGTCGGCGAGCACCTGCCTCCGGTCTACCGGGAGATGATTCCGGAGTTCGTGCAGACGCTCGAGGCGCTGGCCTCGTTTCCCGTGCCGGTGATCGCCGCGGTTCGCGGACGGTGCCTGGGAGGCGGATTCGAGCTGGCCCAGTGCGCCGACGTGATCGTCGCCGGCGAGAGCGCCTCGTTCGGACAGCCGGAGATCGTGCTCGGGGTGACCGCCCCGGTGGCATGCGCGCTCCTGCCGAGAAGAGGCGGCCCGGGCGCCGCGGCGGAGCTCCTGTTCGGAGGCGACGCGATCCCGGCACGGCGCGCGGCGGATCTCGGGCTCGTGCAGCGGGTGGTTCCGGACGAGCAGGTCGAGTCGGAAGCTCGCGCGCTGGCGCAGCGGTTCGCGCGCCACAGCGCCGCGGCCCTGCGCGCCACGAAGAAGACGCTCCTCGCCGCCGCCGACGGGCCCCGAGCCGACGCGCTACGCGCCGCACAGGACATCTATCTGGAAGAGCTGATGGAGACGGAGGACGCGCTCGAAGGGCTCCATTCCTTCGTGGAGAAGCGGTCTCCGAGCTGGAGACATCGATGAAGGAACTCCTGTTCCCCGAGTGGCGCGGCCGGGATCTGGACGGGGTCCTCGGAGCCTGCCTCGACCTCCTCGAGGACACGCGTTTCCCCACCGCGAAGCGGTGGAAGGAAGCGGGAGGGAAGATCGTCGGGCACTTCCAGGTCTACTTCCCCGAGGAGATCGTCCACGCCGCGGGCCTGCTTCCGTTCAAGGTGAGGGGCGCCCCGATCCACGCCGCCCAGGCCGACTCGCGCTTCGGCTCGTATCTCTGCTCCATCGTCAAGAGCTCGCTCGAGCTCGCCTTGAGCCGGCGAGTCGAGCTCGACCTATTCGTGACGCATCCGATCTGCGACGCCGCGCGCAACCTGGCCGCGATCTGGGGACGGAACGTCCGTTATCCCTGCCAGATCCTCTACCTGCCGCAGAACGCGGGCTCTCCGAGCGCTCCGGAGTATCTGCGCGGCGAGTACGACCGCCTGCGGCGGGTCGTGGAGGAAGTTTCGGGCACGAGGGTGGAGGACGGCGCGCTGCGGGATTCCATCGGCGTGTTCAACGAGAATCGACGCCTCCTGCGCGCGCTCTACACCCTGAAGCGCGAGTCGCCCTGGCTCGTGGGCGCGCACGAAGCCTACGCCCTCCTCGCCGTCGGCGGGTTGATTCCGCGCGAGGAGCACAACGCGCTCCTGGCCGCCGTCCTGCCGCTCCTCGCGGAGCGTCCCGCGCGCTCGCAGGACCGGATCCGGGTCGTCTTCGAGGGCGGCTTCTGCGAGCAGCCCCCGATCGACCTGATCCGGTCGATCGGCCGCTCGTGCTACGTCGTGGACGACGACTTCCTCGTCGGGATGCGCTGGATCGTGTCGGACGTCCCCGTCGGGAAGGACCCGCTGGGCGAGCTGGCGCGCGCGTACCTGGAGCGCTCGACCTACAGCCCCGTGCAGCACGACGCCCGGAAGCCCAAGGAGCGGATGCTGCTCGAGCGGCTCGAAGGAGCCGGCGCCGGCGCCGCCATCGTGGCCGCGGCCAAGATGTGCGAGCCCGGCCTGGAGGAGCAGGTCGCCTACGTGCACGCGCTGGACGCCGCCCGCGTGCCCCACTTCGTCACCGAGTTCGAGGAGAACATGACGACGTTCGAGCAACTCGAGATCCAGCTCGAGACGTTCGTCGAGAACCTCCTGTTCGACTGAGGAGCGTGCGATGAATCACCTGCCGGAGCAAGCGAGCACGGAGATCGTCGGTCGGGCCAACCGCGAGGGAGCGCGCCTCTTCCGCGTCTGGTACGACGACTTGACGCGCGCCGCGGAGGAGGGACGAGGAGCGGCCTACGTCTTCGTGATGGGAAGCCTGGGAGAGCTCCTCCGCGCGTTCGACCTTCCCCTCGTGTTCCCCGAGATCAACTCACTCCAGACCGCGGTTCGGAAAGTGGCCCACGAGTACCTGAACGAGGCCGAGGACTTCGGCTATTCCCCGGACATCTGCGGCTACGTGAAGGCCGACATCGCGGCCCAGCGGAGGGACGGACGGCTCCCGATGGGGCGCATCCCGCGCCCGAAGATCGCGGTGCTCACGAACGCGTGCAACACCTACATCAAGTGGGCGGAGATCTGGGAGCGCATGTACGGCGTGCCCGTCTGCGTCCTCGACGTGCCCGGCTCTCGGAGCGACGGCCCGCTTCCGGGCCGGGGCGACCGCGACTTCGAGAACGACCGAACCTACGTGGCCGCGCAGCTCCGGGAGCTGATCGCCGTCCTCGAGGGCGTCACCGGAACGCGCTTCGACGTGGACCGCCTGCGTGAGTTCCTGGGCCATGCCAACCGGATGAACCGCGGGTGGAACCGCGTGCTGGAGCTGAACCGGAGCCGCCCCTCCCTGTTCAACGCGCTCTCGGACGGGACGATCTACCTCGGAGTCTCGAACGGCTATCGCGGCGCGCCGGAGGGCGCCGCGTACTTCGACGAGCTGGTGGAGGAAATGGAGTGGAAGCAGGCGAACGGGATCGGAACGCTCGTCGACGAGCGCTGCCGGCTCGTCTTCGTCGGGGTGCCCTGCTATCCGATCTTCCGGCGCTTCACGGAGTTCTTCACGGAGCACGGGGGCACGTTCGTCAACTCGACCTACCTCTGGTTCGCCTCCGGCGGGTCGAACCTGGGTTTCCAGTACGACCTGGACGATCCCATCGAGAGCCTGGCGGAAGGGCTGCTCCTGGGCGTGCGAGACTCGATGGACAGCATGTTCTTCCCGACGAACGCGCTCGCCCGTATGGTCGACGAATACGACGTCGACGGCGTCGTCTTCCATCCCATCAAGAGCTGCAGGACCGTGTCCACGGGCCTCGCGGACAACCGGCGCGCGCTCATGGAGCGGCGGGACGTGCCGAGCCTCTTCATCGAGTCGGACATGATGGATCGCCGGGTGGTTTCCGAGGCTCAGCTCAAGAACCGGATCGACGCGTTCTTCGAGTCGATCGAGTCGCGGCGCCAGATCGCATCGGCACGGCACGGCTGACGGAGGGCTCCATGGCATACGCGGCGGGCGTGGACGTTGGATCCACGCAGACGAAGGCGGTCGTGATCGACGAGCAAGGGAAGATCGTGGGCCGCGCGCTGACGGATACGGGCGCGAACGTCATCCGCGCCGCGGAGAACGCGTTTCGCGAATCGCTCCTCGGGAAGGACATCCGCGAGGAGGAGGTCGAGTACGTTGTCGGGACCGGATACGGCCGCTACAAGGTGACGTTCGGGAACACCCAGGTGACCGAGATCAGCTGCCATGGCCGGGGCGCCGTCCACATGTTCCCCGGCACGCGAACCGTCGTGGACATGGGCGGGCAGGACACGAAGGCGATCCGGGTCTCGGCCCGCGGCGAGGTCCAGGACTTCTGCATGAACGACAAGTGCGCGGCCGGCACCGGCCGGTTCCTCGGCGCGGCCGCGGCGGCGCTTCACATCGATCTCGACCAGCTCGGCCCCACGGCGCTCCGTGGAGAGAATCCCGTGAAGATCAGCACGACGTGCACGGTCTTCGCCGAATCCGAGATCCTCTCCTGGCTCGGAAAGGGGAAGAAGATCGAGGACATCCTCCTGGGCGTCCACCGATCGAGCGCGTCCCGGTCGGTGATGCTCCTCTGGCGGACCGGAATCGAGGAGGAGGTGACGTTCACGGGCGGCGTGGCGAGGAACGTGGCCATGGTGGATTCGCTCCAGCGCGAGCTGAATCTGCGTGTGAACACGAGCGAGGAGTCGCACTACATCGGGGCGCTGGGGGCGGCCCTCTTCGCGCTCGACCACATCCTCGCCGGAAGGGTCCCGGCCCACGCGCGCCGGAGCGCTTCATGAGAATCACGGCCGGAATCGACATCGGCTCCACCTACACCAAGGCGATCCTCCTCCGGGAGGACGGCGTCGCCCTCGGTCGCGCGCTGGCGCCTACCGGCTTCCGTCTGGCCGAGGCCGCTCGGGAGACGCTCGGCCAAGCCCTGGATGGAGCGGCGCTGCCCCGCACCGGCGTCTCCTACGTGATCGCCACCGGTTTCGGGCGCCACCAGGCCGCGTTCGCGGACGCTCACGTCACCGACATCACCGCCGCGGCGCGCGGCGCGACGTTCCTCTTTCCCGGAACCCGTACCGTCCTCGATGTCGGCGGGCAGACGATGAAGGCGAGCCGCCTCAGCGAGGGGGGCAAGGTCAAGGCGTTCCGGCTCAACGACAAGTGCGCCGCCGGAACGGGCGCGTTCCTCGAGAAGACCGCGCGCTACATGGGCTATTCGACCGAGGAGATCGGTCCTCTCGTGGCGACGTCCAAGGAGTATCCGGCGATCTCGGGGGTGTGCGCCGTCTTCGCCGAATCGGAGGTGATCAATCACCTGTCGCAGGGTCTCGCGCCCGCGGACATCATGCACGGAGCGATCGTCTCTCTGGTGGGGCGGTCCGTCCAGCTCATGAGGCGCGTCAAGATGGAGCCCGAGTTCACGCTCATCGGCGGCATCCTGCGTTTCGAGACCATGATCCGCGTCGCGCGCGAGCAGCTCCACGCCGGGGTCAATGTCCCGCCGAGCGAGCTGGTGCAGTTCGTCCCGGCGCTGGGCGCCGCGTGGCTCGGGCTCCGCAGGCTCGAGGGGCTCCGCCCGGAAGCCGCGGGAGCGTCGTGCGAGCCACGTCCGGCCGCAAGCGGCGCGGCGTAAGACCGGCGATCGCGGGTGCCCCAGTCCGTGACCCGGCCCGATCCCTCGCGCCTCGCCGAGGGCTGGGAGCCGCGGTTCGTCGTGGAGGCTCGTCGCGTTCCCGAATACGTCGACCTCTACGCCTCCCTGGGGTTCGAGGTCGTTGCGGATCCGGTCCGGCCGGACCCGCTCGCCGCAGGCTGCGGTGATTGCCGGATCGCGATCCTCCTGGACTTTCGCGTGATCTACACCCGTCGCCTGGCTCCGTAGAACGACCGCGCGACCGATCGACCTTGGCCCATCCTTCCTCTGGGGAAACTACGGCATCCCCATCGCGCTGCTCCTGATCCTGAACGTGCCCCGGCCGCGGAGGGGGACATTTCACAGAGCAGGTAGGGAGGACATTTCCATGTGGCAGTGACACCCTCCTCGAACCTGTCGTGACTCACGACCCGATCCGCACTACATTCATGCGATGGCACTGGCACCCGGGACCCGCCTCGGGGCCTACCAGATCCTCTCCCCACTGGGCGCCGGCGGGATGGGAGAGGTCTATCGCGCGCGGGACACCCGCCTTGGCCGCGACGTCGCGATCAAGATCCTCCCTCCGTCCGTGGCTTCCTCAGGCGATCACGCCGCGCGCCTCGACCGCGAGGCTCGAACCGTCGCGGGACTCAATCACCCCAATCTGGTCACGGTGTTTTCCGTCGAGGACGGCGATGGCTTCCACTTTCTCACGATGGAGCTGGTGGAAGGAGAGACGCTCACACGAATCATCGCTCCCGGCGGATTGCCGCTGACCCAAATGCTGGACATCGCGATCGCGACCGCGGACGCTCTCGTGGCCGTCCACGAGAAGGGAGTCGTCCACCGCGATCTGAAGCCGGGAAACATCATGCTCGCGAACGACGGCCGCGTGAAGGTGCTCGACTTCGGTCTCGCTCGGGCAGACTCCGAGACCGGGTCGGCTCTGGACGAAACGCTCGCGTTCACCAGTCGCGCGGAGGTCGTCGGAACCGCTCCGTACATGGCTCCGGAGCAGATCCGGGGCCTCCCCGTGGATGCGCGGGCCGATCTCTTCTCGTTCGGTGTGATCCTCTACGAGCTCGCCTCGGGGCGGCGACCGTTCCGTGGCGCGACCTACGCGGACGTGACCAGCTCCATCCTTCGGGACGAGCCGACCGGCCTCGCGCACCTCCGCCCCGATTTGCCGGCCGATCTGGTGGAAGTCGTCGTTCGTTGCCTGGATAAGGAGCCGGAGGGCCGTTTCGCGGGCGCGCTCGAAGTCTGCAACGAGCTCCGGCGTCTCAGGAGCCTCCTGGAGCACGGAGTGCGCCTCACCCCGGTGCCGGTGCCGACCGAGGTTGCTTCCATCGCCGTGCTTCCGTTCGTGAATCGAAGCCCGGACAAGGAAGACGAGTACTTCTCCGATGGACTCGCGGACGAGCTCCTGAACACGCTCGTCAAGATCCGCAGCGTTCGGGTGGCGGCGCGCACATCCTCGTTTCAGTTTCGGGACACCACGGAGGACGTCACGGCGATCGGACGCAAGCTCCGGGTGGAAAGCCTACTCGAGGGAAGCGTTCGCAAGGCAGGAAACAGGGTTCGAATCTCCGTCCGGCTCGTGAAGGCCGCCAATGGCTACCAGATCTGGTCCGGGACCTACGAACACACACTGGACGACATCTTCGCGATTCAAGACGAGATCGCCAACTGTGTGGTCCGGGAGCTTCGAACCGCGTTGCTCGGGGAAGGCTCCGCCGAGACGGCGAGCACCGGCGTCTCCGCCGAGGTCGCTCAGGCGGCGCGGGGACGCGCAACGAGCGTCGAGGCCCATCGACTGTATCTGCAGGCGCGTCACCTTCTATCCCGGGGCTCCCGTGAGGATGTATTCCGCGCCACCGAGTATCTCGAGAGGGCACTGGCTTTGGACCCGCGGTTCGCGAGGGGGTGGGTCGAGCTCTCCACCGCGTACGGCGTGCCGGCCGCCTTTGGTTGGGTTCCCACGGCTGCGGGGTACGGACGGGCGCGCGCGGCCGTGGAGCGTGGGCTTGAGCTCGAGCCCGATCTGGCCGAGGGTCACGCGCGGATCGCACGGATCCGGATGTCGTACGACCGGGACTGGAAAGGAGCGGAGGCGTCGTTCGCCAGAGCCTTGAAGCTCGCTCCCGGAAGCGCTTCCGTTCTCGTCGGAGCGAGCGTGCTGATGCAAACGCTCGGGCGGTTCGAGGAAGCGATCGCGCTCGCCAAGCAAGGGCTCGACCAGGATCCGGTGAGCTCGGCCGCGTATACGGTCCTGGGACTTACCTTCGATGCGGCGGGACGGCTCGCCGAGGCGGAATCAGCGTACCGCGACGCGCTGGACCTCTCCCCTCAGCGGATGAACGTCCGCGCCTACCTCGCGCTGGTTCTGCTCGATCAGGGACGCGAGAAGGAGGCCCTGACCATGGCGCAGGAAGAGGTGGACGAAGGGTACCGTCTCTGGGCGCTGGCGATCATTCACGCGGCCGGCGGGCGTCCCGGCGCTTCGGACGAGGCACTTCGAGCCCTGACGGAGAAGTACGCCGGAGACGCCGCGTTCCAGATCGCGGAGGTGCACGCCATCCGCGGAGAAGCGGACACGGCCTTCGAGTGGCTCGACCGCGCGTACGAGCAGCACGACGGCGGGCTCACCGAGCTGAAGGTCCGTCGCAGCCTGCGTTCCCTGCACAGCGACCCGCGCTGGCCCGTGATCTTGAAGAGGATGGGGTTCGAAACTCAGGCTGGGCGGTAGCGGATACCTCGACCGGCGTGGTCAGGGCACGCCGGTCACGTCGGCGCCCCAGCCCAGCTGGATCACCTCGAAGTCGTCCGCATCGAGGGAGTGGAACGCCGGATTCAGGATGTCGTTGTCCCAGCCCGGATCCATGGTGCCCGTGACGTACATGTCGGATCCGTTGTCCGCCACGATCAGGCCGTAGGTCTTCATCGCCTGGAAGACCTTCCGAACCTCGGCCGGATATCCCGTGATGTTCACGGACGCTTTGAGCCGGAGGCGAGCGCCCATGGGCGGAGCACCCGCCGTGTTTCCCGCCTCATGCGACGCGGGCCAGACGGATCCGTTCGTCGCGCGCACCGTGACGCGGAACGCGTGCGTGATGGGATCCGGCGAGACGACCTCGTCACGCCGCACGAGCCCCGGGAAGATCGCAAGGCCCGCGGCATCCGCCGAGGTCCAGCCCTCCGGACGACGCGCATTGCTCGCGAGATCGAACGTGGCGCCCGAGCCGGCCTCCCACCGGTTGTCCGTCGCATCCCAGCGCGTCGCCCAGGTCTCGAAGAGCAGCCAGCGGTCGCGGTCGATCAGGATCAGGTGCCGGTCCCCGCTCGACCCTCCGCCCGGCACTCCACCTTCGATGTAGTTCGGCTGCGTGCGCGCGGCGTCCGGAATGGGATACCCGGGTGGTCGCCCCGGTGCTCCGGGATCGCTCTCGCTTCCGTACGGAGAGAACGTCACCGGCACGAGCGGCTGATCCGCACCCACGCCGATGTACGGAACTCCATAGGGAGGAGGTCCGAAGTCGGGATGGACTCTCCGCGTGGCGGTGGGATTTTGCGGCGTCCTCCCACTGATCCAGTCGATCATGGCCTGGGACTGGGGATCGACGGGGGCGCCGGAGATGTCGAGGTTCCACCAGTTGTTGGAGGGAAACACCTGACGGGACGAGAAGTCCTCGAGCAGGGCGACCGTGTCGAGGGCGGCCCCTCCGGGTTTGGGAGATGGCTCGCCTGAATTCGGCGCATCGCCGGGGCGGGTGGGCGGCGCGTCGGAGGAGCACCCGTGCAGCCCGAGCGAACAGGCGAGCCAAAGCGCAACACCGATCGTCCGCGCGATCGTATTCCTGCCGCGGCAAGCCATGACACGGCAGGAACTGCAAGAAGGTTGCCATCAGACAATTCAATCCAAAGTAGGATACGTTTCCGAGCGGAGCCGATGCGCGCCGACCGCCAGCCGCGAACGCGGCGAGTCCACCTCCACGGGAACCCCCATGACCGATCTGTCCGCGCTCCTGAATCACCACCGCTCCATCCGCCGGTACAAGCCCGACCCGGTGCCGCAGGCGCTCGTCGAGCAGGTCCTCGGCGACGCGATCGCCGGGTCCTCGTCTTCGGGCAATCTCAACGCGATCTCGATGGTGCTCACGCGGGATCCCGATCGGAAGCGCCACCTCTACACGCTCCATTTCGAGCAGGACATGGTGCTCCAGGCGCCGCTCCTCGTCACCTTCTGCGCGGATTGGCGCCGCACCCGGGATTGGCTGAGGCTTCGGGGCGCGCGAGACAACTTCGACAACTTCATCGGATATCACGTCGCCGCGTTCGACGCGATGATCCTGTCCCAGTCGGTCTGCCTCGGCTTCGAGGCCCAGGGGCTCGGAATCTGCTACATGGGCACGACGCTCCATTCCATGACCGAGATCGCCGCGTTTCTCGAGCTTCCGGACACGTGTCTCCCGGTGACGACGATCGTGGTGGGCTACCCGGCGGAGGATCCTCCCAAGCGCGACCGGCTGCCGCTCCGTGCCTTCCTCCACGAGGAGCGTTATCACCGCGCCGAGGGCGACGAGTTGGAGTCGATCTACGAGCAGCGAGAGGTCAAGGGATGGGCGCGGTACATGGCGCACCCGGAGCTGAAGGCGAAGGTGGAGGAGCTGGGCATCACCTCGCTCGCCCAGTTCTACACGAGCGAGGCCAAGTACGACCCCGAGGTGTTTCGCGCGGACTCGGAGAAGCTCAGAGCACTCCTGGAGTCGAAGCACTTCCTGCCTTGACCGGCGGCGCGGACACGGCGCTCCTATTTCTGCCGCTCCTTCGAGTACTGCCAGAGCGCCTGGTCGACGGCTCGCATGGAGAGCCCCGATCGCTTCGCCAATCCCCTCGTGAACGCGACGTAGGCGAGCCAGAACTCCATCGTGTAGCTCGGCGGCCGGCTGAACCCGAGCGACCAGACGGCTCGGACGTCGAGGATGGGATAGGGCCGCTCGTCGCAGAAGTGGAGTATCGTCGACGCGGTGGGCCACTCGACCCCCTCTAGCAGGCGGAGCAGGTCCATCTTGACCCTGTCGTCCGAAGTCGCGAGCGCGGCCGCCGTGAGCGTGCGGATCCCACGGGACGTGTTCTTTGCGCAATGCGGCTTCGACCGGGGCGTCTTCCAGGCGCAGATCTCGACGAACTCGCGGCGCGTGAGATGACCGCGCTCCCTCACGGCCGCGCGGAGGCTGCCCGCAATCCGGTGGTCCCCTTCCCGGTCGGGAAAACGTGACGCCCATCGTTCCAGGTCGCGCTCCGGGAAGCGCAGCGAGAACTCACCCTGTGGCATGGGGATAGGCTAGCGCTGTACCCAGCGGGCATCGAGTCCAAAGTTTCCGGTTGACTACGACTGTAGTCCACGGCATGCTCTGCTAGTCGACGTTTGTAGTCATCCAGGAGGACCGATGCCGCCACGCCCGACCAGCAACCAGGAGCTGGACTGTCTTCTCCACCTCGCCCAGCAGGGTCCCCTCACGGCCGCGAGCCTCTGGGAGGGATTCGGCGCTCCACGAAACCTCGCCCGCACGACGGTGCTCACCATTCTCGAGAGGCTTCGCCGCAAGGGGCACGTGGCGCGGCGCAAGCAGGACGGAATCTATGTCTACCGCGCCCTCGAGGGACACGTCGAGACCATGCGCCGCTCGGTCGGCCAGTTCGTGGATCGCGCCCTCGGTGGGTCCATCTCCCCCTTCGCGGCCTATCTCTCCGAGCGAACGAGCGTGAGTGACGAGGAGCTCGCCGAGCTGAACCGTGCCGTCCGGGCGCTGACCGAGCGGAAGAGGAGGACGTCATGACTCCTTCGAACCTGCTGGACGCGCTCCTGCGAGCGTCGGTCGCGGGTGGCATCGCCACCACTGTCGCGTGGCTCCTGTTGATCTTCGCGCGGAACCGGGTGCCGGCCTCGCGGCGCGCGTGGATCTGGTGGCTCGTGGCCGCGCAGTTCCTCACGGCCGCCATCCCCGCTCACCGGATCGTGCTCCCCTTCTCCGAGAATCCGCCGGCCATCACCTCCGTCGCGCCTCCCACGAGAATCGTCGCCGCGCAGACGGGAGTCGCGGCCCACCAGATCTCGAGCCAGATCCTTCCAGCAGCGCCTCGAACCGTTGCCGGATCCCTGGCTCTTCTCGTGCTGGCCGCTTGGCTCCTGGGGGTCGCTCTGGCCGTGGTTCTTCATCTCCGTGCTCTTCGTCGGATCGAGGGAATCTGGAAGGCGGCGGAGCCGTACGATCCCGACCCGGAGGAAGCGCTGGTCCTGCGATGCGGCCGATCGCGCCGCAAGCAGCCGGAGGTCCGGGTCACGGCGGAACTCGACGTGCCGGTGACCCTGGCGGGATGGATGCCCCGGATCCTGCTTCCGGCCGGATACGGGGAGCTTCCGTCGCACGCCCGGCATCTCGTCCTCGCGCACGAGTGCGCGCACGTGGCGCGCCGTGACCTCCTCCTCGGCTGGCTACCCGCCGCAACGGAGGTGCTCTTCTGGTTCCATCCCCTGGCCCGCTGGAGCGTGCGCGAGTACGGGCAGGCCCGGGAGGAGGCGTGCGACGCGATGGCGCTGCATCGGACTCAGGCTTCCCCGCGCTCCTATGGCGAGCTTCTGGTTCACTTCGGCGTGGCGTCTCGACCCATTCCCTCGACAGCCTCGTGTGGCTCCCCCACGCGAAGCGCGCTTCTTCGGAGGTTGCTCGTGCTGGATTCCCATTCGTCGACCTGGGGCCGGATCGCCGGCGCCATCCTCATCGCCGTCGCAGTCCTGAGTCTCGCTCCACTCACCCTGCACGCCCACGACGACCGTGATTCCCGCGAGGACAAGGGAACCCCGAAGTCGCCGGCCGAGCTCGAGATCGAGCGCTTCGCGTACCTCCTCGTCCAGCCCGGGGGCAACACGATGAGCGGCGCCATGAAGATGGGCGGCGGCTACAACGACCACGAGCGCGCGCAGGCGGCCCAGAAGCGCATGGGCGGCGGCATGATCTGGTGGTTCCGTCTGGACCGCACGCAGTACGGCGTGAACGATCCCGAGACCCTGGCGTCCGTACGAGCGGTCCTACAGAAGCAGGACGAGCTTCAAAGGCGGATGCTGGAGGACTTCGATCACGACCTGGAGCTTCTACACGGACGCATGGAGCGGCTCCAACCGAAGGTCGAGCGTCTCGAACACCGCACGATGCAGCTCGAAGAGGATCGGGAGGCACTCGAGGAGGACCGCGACAGCGGCAAGAAGTCACAGGCCGAGCTCCAGCGTCGCCTGCAGGAGATCGAGCGGTCCCGCATGGAGATCGAGCGCGAGCGGGAGCCTCTCGCCCGGCAGCAGGAGGAGATCTCACGTCAGATGGAGGCGGTCACGGAGCGCCGTGAAGCCGTGCGCCCGGAGTGGGAACGGCAGGAGCTCGAGCTACGCGGCCAGCTCCGGCGGATCGCGGAGGATGCCGTGCGAAGGGGTGTGGCGCGTAAGCTCTAGAGGCGAGCAGGGTTCCGCAGGGGAATCGCGAGAGTTCGCACGACCCACGCGCTGCTGTAGCCGCCGTTGACAGGCCTTCTAGGCAGCCCTATGGTCGAGGGATCATCCTCACAATCCCGCATACCGGTCGCATGCAACGAGTTCATGACGATCCTGATCGGTATTGAGGAACCGAGCCCTTGGACCTCCGAATGGTGCGAGGACAGGACGTGGCCGTTACGATTTCCTGGAAACCAATCCTCACCGACGAGATCGCCGCGAACGCCGAGAAGGCTGTTCTCGAGATCGCGGACGCGCTTCAGGAAGAGACATGGGCTCCCGAGCGGATCTCGTACGGCCTCGCCGGTGGCAGCTCCGGTCTCGCGATCTTCTATGACGAGCTGGCCCAGCGGTGGCCCGGGCGCGAATTCGAGTCACTCCGTGACCGCCACTGGAACGCAGCGATCGATGCGCTTGCCAATTCCCCATATCCCACGCCCAGCCTCTACGGCGGTTTCACGGGCGTCGGCTGGGCCACGGCGTTCCTGTCCGCGAAGGACCAAGCCGGCGACGAGGACGGCGGATCCCATGAGGATCTGGAGGAAGCCCTACTCGAATGCTTGAGGACCATCAAGGATCCCGCCCACTATGACCTGATCGGCGGCGTCGCCGGATGGGGACTCTACGCACTGGAGCGCTGGCCGCATCCACGCGCGGTCCAAGCGCTGGAGCTCATCGTCGACTTCTTCGAGCAGCGCGCGGAGCGGGTCCCTGACGGAATTCGCTGGCACACCACGCCGGAGCTCCTTCCGCCGTGGCAGCGGGAGCGATCACCGAACGGCTACTACAACATGGGCCTGTCGCACGGAATGCCAGGAGTTTGGGTGCTTCTCGCGCAGACGCTCGCCCGGCAGGTCAAGCCTCGCGTCTCCAAGGAACTCCTCGAGGGTTCGGTGCGCTGGGGACTCGCCCAGCGATGGCCCGGTGACAGCGCCACCTCCTTCCCGGGCACGTTGAACGGCAACCCGAGCCCGCCGGGTGCCAGACTCGCCTGGTGCTACGGAGACCTTGGAGTCGCGTCGGGGCTCTACGTGGCCGGTCAGCTGACGGATCGCTCCGAATGGAGCGAGGAGGCCGTTTCCATCGTGCGACGAGCCAGCACGCTGACCCGCGAAATAAGCCGGAACGTCGACTGCGCTCTCTGCCATGGGACCGCAGGAGTGGGGCATATCTTCAACCGCTTCTACCAGGCTACGGGTGATGAAGCGTTCTTGAAGGCAGCTGCCTACTGGTTCGATGTCACGCTGGACATGAGGGTGGACGGGATCGGGCCGGGCAGGTTCGCGACCTGGAGACACGATCCCGATCCGCATTGGCAGGCAATGGCTGGACTCCTGGAAGGCTCATCCGGGATTGGACTCGCCCTTCTGGCCGCCGCCGGGGACCGTGAGCCGAGTTGGGATCGCTTCCTATCGATCTCCCCGGTTCGCTGAAAGGAGGGCCGCGCGACAAGACGGGTTTCGATCCATCGTACCAGGCAACATAGGAGGTTCCGACATGTCAGCCTGCCAGGTGACCTCCGTGTCATGCTGGCCTACATGCCCCCGGCAGGAAAGGAGCGTACCTTGAATCTACGGTCCCGAAAGATCCATCTCCGGAAGACTACCGTTTGGCAGCTCTCGACGG
Organism: Candidatus Eisenbacteria bacterium; assembly: GCA_035712245.1. Lineage (GTDB taxonomy): Bacteria > Eisenbacteria > RBG-16-71-46 > SZUA-252 > SZUA-252 > WS-9. Next base: position 565 of record DASTBC010000146.1, on the reverse strand, counting down.
AGCTCGCGGGCCAGGCGCGCGGCGGAACGATCGATCTTGGCACGAAGTCGCAGGGACTCACCAATTGTACGTGCCAGTTCTCGTGTGGGGGGACATGCGACCTCACTTGCGACGAGACGTGCCACGAAACGTGTGACGCGACGCTGGAGTGCTGAGGCCGGAATCGGCTTCCGGTTCGGCGTATCGAGGGCAGGGGTGTTCGTAATGGAAGCGCGCTCGTAATCTCGGGGCTCGGACGGTCGTCCGAGCCCCGCTGCAGCCCATTCTGTGCGCCTTTTAACCTTGCTCGACCGCGGCTTCCTTGACGCCGGCCTTGTAGGGCCTGGCATCCCCGCGCGCGTTGAAGCTCTGGAAGAGGTACTGCATCATCGTTCGCATCTCGCCGAACTGCCCGCCGGGCCCCTCCTGGAGGGCGTTGGCCGCATTCGGAGCGAGCAGCAATCCGCGTTCCACCGATTGCTTCCAACTTCCGCGCGGCCGGTTCGAGAGATAGGCCGCGGGCACGATCTTCCTCGCGCCGTCCTTGTAGACGCTTCTTCGCCTCGTGGGAATGCGGCGCCTGTCG